>JBDKHX010000061.1:0-6870 GCA_039797415.1 Pseudomonadota bacterium
CGGCGTGATCAGGGTGTCTGGGTTGTCCAGATCGGCTTGGGTGATGCCGGTGCCCGCCAGCAATGGCTGGGGGTCATGGCCCAGGCTGCGTTGCCACGTTACCAAGTCAGCCACAGCCAAAATGGACAGGGCGCGTTGGCGGGTCAAGGCGGGGGTGGACATGGGCCAAGGATAGCCGGGATCGACTTGGGATAGACCCAGGGTGAGTGAGCATGTGGCCGTAATGGTCAATTGATAGCCGCATCGATCATTCCGTTGACCAGCCCTGTTTTCTACGATGCCAGGCATGAATGACGTATTGCATGAAGACGAATGGCTGGCTTGGCAGGATGCGATTGACCGCTATGCCCGCCAAGCCTTGGCGCCCTTGTGTGCCCAGTCTGAACATCCCATGTCACACGCGGATGTTCGCTGTGTGGTTCAAGGCTTGGCGCACCTGGGTGTGCTCAATTGGGATGCTGACCCGGCCATGGGTTTGTGGGATGACCCCCATGACCCGATGCAGCGGCGGCTGGCTTTGCATGTGCTGCAGACCTTGGCAAGTTGCAGCCCGGGTGTGGCTTATCAGGTCCATGTGCAAGCCTTGGCTGCGCGACTGGACCGAAGCGCCAGCTTGAAGCCTGATGGGCTGACAACGGTGTCATTACAAGGATGGTTAGGCTTGGGGCGTGAGGCCGTGGTGCCCGTGATCCAAGGCCGCTCGCCTTCTGCGTCGCAGCAGGCCATGCTCGCAGACAACTGGGCTTGGCCTACGCAGGCGCGCCCCCGACTTGTTCATGCCTTGCCGGATTGGCAAGCTGTGTGGATGCCGGTTTGGCAGGCAGACAGCGGTTGGCAATGGGCGCGGGTGCCGCGTGCGGCGTGCTGGATGCAGCCTTGCCCTAACAGCCATGGTTTGGATGAGCTGTTGACCCAGCAAGTGTGGATGGAGGCCGCAGTGCCCACTGCCACCTGCGCATCATCCGATTGGGCCAGCTTGCAAGCCATGCACGCGATGGGCTTGATCGCCATCAGCCTGGCTGCCGTGCGGCAGGCCGGTACGCGTGCGCAAGAGCAGGCCCATCTGCGTCGTCAAGGCGGGCACACCATCGTGCGGCACGTGGCCGTGCAGCAGTTGCTCAGCCAGTGTCACAGCGCGGTGCGTGAGGCCGACCAAGTATTGCGGCTGTGGGCTGATCCACATGCTGAGTGGGGCGATGTGTTGACCTGCTGGCGCGACCGGGCCCGCTGCCAGGTGCGCCTGTCAGAAGGGGCCAGCGCCGCCTTGCAGGTGTTTGGCGGCATGGGCTACATGCGTGACAACGCCATGGAAAAGTCCCTGCGAGATGTCAATCAACTGCGTTTGCTGGGGGGCTCACCCCCTGAGTTGCGCCTGTGTGTGGCCTATGCAGACGCTTGCCTGGCGGAGGCCGCATGAGCGCCATTTTGACTTCGTCACCCTATTTGGATGGGCACATTCAGGCTGATCATCCGCTGTCGCCCCGTACCGCTTTGGCCAGCCTGGATCCCCTGGTCAAACAGATTCTGGGCTACTCGCCCCAGTCTTTGTGGGACATCGAAACAGCGCGTTTGCCGCGACGCTTGCAAGCCTACCGTCACAAAGCGCGAGCTTATGCTCAGAACCAACTTGCACCGGTGTCCCTGGAGGTGGACGCCCTGCCGCATCCAGCCGCAGGGCAGCTGTCGCCCCAACTGTTGGCCCTCGTCCAAGAGGCCGGCCGCCAAGGTTGGCTGACGGACATCGTGCCGGGGCCTTTTGGTTCATGCGGTTTGCTTGATGCCTTGCACCCCATGGCCTTGCGCACCGCTTTGAAGGTGGAGGAGTTCTCTCGCGCCTGCGGCGGCTTGATGTTGCTTCTCAGTGCCCATTTGCTGGGCATGGCGCCCATTTTGCTGTCGGGTCAACTGCCGCTGATGTGGCGCACCTTGGTGCCCGCAGCGCGAGCCAATCTGCGAGGCGATCCGCACCTGTTTGCCTTCGCCATCACCGAACCAGGGGCCGGGTCGGATGCCGAGGATGGTCATGGTGCAGCCAGCAACCAACCGGGCTTGCGTGCTCGACGAGCGCGTGACGGTTGGCTGCTCAATGGCCAAAAGGTCTTCATCAGTGGTGGTGACGTGGCCAAGCAGCTGACCGTGTTTGCTGCGCTGGAGGGCGAGGGGTTTGAGTCTTGGACCTGCTTTTTGGTGGACCGAGGCACGCCCGGCTTCGACGTGATCCGCACCGAGTTGAAGATGGGCATGCGCGCTTCCAGCGCGGCCCAGCTTTCTTTCCAAGACGTGTGGGTCAGTGATGCCTGTGTGGTTGGTGGGCTGCGCCAAGGCTGGGCCCTTAACCGAGCCACCCTCAACCTGTCACGCCTGCCGGTGGCATCGATGGGGGTGGGCTTGGCTCAAGCCGCTGTCGATGTGGCGGTGGCCCACGCATGCACCACCCGCTTGGGCGGCAAACCCTTGATTGACTTTCAGGACGTGCAGTTGACCTTGGCTCAGATGATGGCCGAGACCAGCACCATCCGTGCCCTGGTCTGGCAGGGGGCTCGAACCTGGGCGCCTCGTCAAAGCGTGGCGTCGATGGCCAAGTTCCATTGCACCGACACCGCCATGTGCGTGATCGAACAGGCCATGGACCTGTTGGGCGAGGGCGCCGTGTTGCACCGCAACCGCTTGGACAAGATCTACCGCGATGCCCGGTTGACTCAGATTTTTGAAGGCACCAACCAGATCAATCGTCTGTCCTTGATCGAAGACCTGCAAGAAGACTTTCTTTCGAAACTCAGCCCTGGAACCCAGCCATGAGCAGCACCTTGTCCTTTGTCTCACAAGACCCATTCTTCAACGTGCCTCGCACCTTGGCGCAAACCAGCCAAGGGCCGGTTCAGTTGCCCATCCTGTATCACCGCACACGCAACATCAATGCCTTCTTCATGGTGGACACCCAAGCCGTGCAGGCTGCCTTGCGAGCCGCTGGGGCGGGTGCTTTGCAAGCCACTTGCAATTGGGGCGGCAAAACCTTGGTGGCCTTGGCTTGTTATGAATACCAGGACACCAGCATCGGTGTTTACAACGAGATCGGCTTGGCCGTGCCCGTGGTTCGCCCAGGCATCCAACCTCGTCTGAGTCATTGGCTGCAAACCCTGCGTGATGTGGACGACCCAAGTCGAGACGTCGGGTTTTATGTGTTGCACCTGCCTGTGGACACCGACGCTGCTTGCGCCGCCGGGCGGGAAATCTGGGGCCTGCCCAAGTTTGTCACCCCCATTGATTTCGGCCGGGTGGACCAACAGGTCGACGTTGTGTTGTTTGATCCCGCTCATCCGAAGCGGCGTGACCACGCCATCTTGCGATTGGCTGGCCGCTTGGGCGCGTCCTTGCCTGGCCCGACGCTCTGTCCCTTGCTGTACTCGCAGGTGGCAGGCCGGTGGCAACGCACGGCAGTCAATGCGCGAGGAGGAGGGCGCGTTCACGCCGGCGCGGGATTGCAACTGCAATTGAGCACCAGCCAGCACCCCATGACCCAGACCCTGCGAGCACTCGGCCTGGACGGCGCCCGCCCTTGGCTGGTTTTGGACACGGATCGTTTTCAGTCCCGACTCAACCCGGGGCGGGACATGGCGGGTCTGGCCTGACACGATTTGTGTGACATTTGACCTTGGTATCAAGCACGGATTGCCGATAACTGGCTTGGGGAAATCACCTGACGGTATGGTGGTCCCGAGGGCGCATCATCGGCCTAAGTCTTGTTGCCATGCGAAAAAAAATCTCGGTCAGTCAGTTGCGGTTAGGTATGTTCCTCGACGAGCTTTGCGGCTCGTGGTTGGACCATCCCTTTTGGAAATCCGCATTCCTGTTGACGGACCCCAAACAGCTCAAGCAAATCCAGGACAGTAAAGTCAAAGAAGTCTGGATCGACATCCGTAAAGGCCTGGATGTGGCGACGGAGTCTGAGTTAGCGCCAGAGGTGACACCTCACCACCACAAAGAACGGTTTGACGACGTCGAGATCGAAGAGGCCGACCAGCCTCAACCTGACGTACCCATGCCGGCGGCGGTGGTCAACAAGCCCACCCCCAAGCCTTGCTCGGTCAACGAGGAATTGAGCCGTGCATCCCGCGTCATTGCGGATGCCACACCGGCCATGCGATCGATGTTCCAAGATGCTCGGATGGGTAAAGCCCTTGATACCGAACATTGCCTGCCCCTGGTCAATGACATCACCGAGTCGGTTCAGCGTAACCCGGGGGCCATCGTCAGCCTGGCTCGTTTGAAGACCAGCGACGACTACACGTACATGCACTCTGTGGCGGTTTGCGCCCTGATGGTGTCACTGGCCAAGCAACTTGATCTGAACGAAACAGACACCCGTGAAGCGGGCATGGCCGGTCTGATTCACGACATGGGCAAAGCCTTGATGCCCAACGACGTGCTGAACAAGCCGGGTGCGTTGACGAACGAAGAGTTCGCCATCATGAAAAAGCACCCCGAAGAAGGTCACCGCCTGTTGGTGGAAGGCAAAGGCGTGGGGCCCGTGCCCCTGGACGTTAGCCTGCACCACCATGAAAAGATGAATGGATCGGGCTACCCACACAAGCTCAAAGGCGACGAGATCAGCTTGTTTGCCAAGATGGGTGCGGTGTGCGATGTCTATGACGCGATCACCTCCAACCGACCTTACAAGGCGGGTTGGGACCCGGCGGAGTCCATCCAGAAGATGGCGCATTGGGCCAAAGAAGGTCACTTTGATGAGCGCATCTTTCAAGCCTTCGTCAAGAGCATTGGCATCTACCCGATCGGGTCCTTGGTCAAGCTCAAATCAGGTCGTCTGGCCGTGGTGATGGAGCCTGGCACGACCTCGTTGGTGTGCCCCATCGTCAAGGTCTTTTTCTCGACCAAGTCCAATGAGCCCATCAAGCATACGCTGGTGAACTTGGGTGATCCCAAGGCCAACGATGCCATCGTGGCGCGTGAGAACCCCACCACCTGGGGCTTCCCGAATCTGGAAGCACTGTGGTCCAAGCCAGCGTGATTCATTTGATTAAGTGAAACCAGCCAGACGGCAGTGAAATTTTGAATGCGTCACCTCGGCCATCCGTGAACCCCCAGTTGCCGGTTGCCCAAACGGTGTCCCCTGCAAAATCAAGGGCGCCTGAACCTTCGCTTCGATAGTTGTAATAAGCGTTGTATGTCGAACCCAGTCGCACGACTTTGGATGTTCGGTTCGAGTACTCGTTGATTTCAACGAGCAAATTCTGGTTCTTGCCCCAGTGGTTCGTGTACGGGTCGTAAGTGTTCATGAACACCCAGCCCCTTTTCTCGGGGTTGTACACCTTTCCAAAGTGCATTCCCAAACTCCAGCTTCCACCGTCTAGCGATGCGTAGGGGTAAATTTTGGTGCCGCAGGTGTATGAATTGCCCGATATCACGGTGCATCTCGCTGTACTCGCACTGGCGATGTCGACGGCTTCAATCCAGTCATTGCGATTGTTCTGCGATACGAACACTTCTTCGCCGTTGCTGCCCCATGCCCAGCCTGAGTGGGTGGCGTCTGCGCCGATTCGGATTGGATCTGAAAAGTCAGGTCGGAAAGCCTTTGGCCCATCGGCAACTGTTCCAATGTTGGCGTCAAACCAGCCAGGATAGGCGCGCTCAAAGTGAACGACGATGCGTGTGCCGTTGGGTGACATTTCGACCATGTTGGGTCGAGTGATGTAGGGTGCGGTGGTTGCAGGGGTCTGGATGACGGTGCAGGGTGCTGTTGCGCCATTGCATGAGCGCTGCACGCTTCCTAGGATGGCGTCGGCTTGTTTGTCATAGCTGAATATGGCTAAGGGCAGGTAACCCGCCCCGCGCGAAGTGTCCATGACCTGCCAAGCCCAGTAGCGAGAGTCATTGGAGGAGTCTCCTTCAACGTCATTCATGATTTCGCCTGTACTGAATGACGGGAAGCTTGAGCTGAAATCTTTGATGACCACCGGGGTGGACTGTGAGCCCGTGGTGGGGTCAATGTCGGTGTAGTAGAAAGTCATCCCTGGGTTTTCGCCGGAGATGGCTTGTGAGGCAGGAATGGATCTGCCAACAAAATACAGGCGGTAGGGGTGTGTGCCTGAGTAGTCCCAACGCAGTTCGTTGACTTCTCCTAATGATCTGACTGAGGATGATGGGCTGGTTGTGGGGCGAATCTTGAGGACGGTCATCAACCGGTTGTCTGCCACGCGGTATACCCATGCGCTGGTGCTGTTATCCCCGTGAATCAAAACAAACTCACCTGTTGTGTTGGCGGGTGTGTAGCGTGAGTAAACAATCGTCGACAGCGCGCTTGAATGGTTGTCGTAGTCGTTGAGCAACTCAGTGTGATCAGCGATCCGAGTCACGGCAAAGCCTGTGATCGGATCCACGTATAGGGTGCCTTTGTTTGGATAGATTCCCGGCGACGGAATGGGAATGGGGCGGGTGTCCTGTACCAATGTCACGGTAGGTACGGTTTCTCTGGCTGTTGTGGGCCCAGTCGTGTCCTGCTGACAGGAGGATGTTTCCGAGCAAGCTCCCCCGCAGCCTGTCAGTAGGGCGAGTGATGTCAGACCTGCCAATAGGCTTAGGTGCAGGACGGTTCGATCGATGTGGCCGAGACTCATGGCGTCGATGATGCCCGGCTCCGCCGCAATAGAGTGCGTCGATTTGTGTCAAAAAAAAGCCGCGTTGCGCGGCCTTTATGTTTACTGCGTCGACAAACTCAAGCCCGCGTGCTCGCGCAGCGGATGGAAGTGAATTTGTGGATGGCGCTCGGCTGTCAGGCGCAGGTCATAGGCCGAGGTCATCATGTAGGCCAAGGTGTCCGCGGCGTCCAGCGCCAGTTTGCTGGCGTTTTCGTCG
>JBDKHX010000062.1:0-6837 GCA_039797415.1 Pseudomonadota bacterium
GGCGTGGGCCTCAAGCCAGACCAATTGGCGCGCATGGGCGAACGGTTTTACCGGGCCGACAAGTCCGGGCACATTCCTGGGACAGGCCTGGGGGTCAGTATCGTGAAGGAATTGGCAGAACTGATGGGTGCACAACTGACTTATTCCAGCGAATGGCAAGTTGGCACAACTGTGACACTTTGGTTTGAGGCGGTGCCTTAAGGTTTGGTGGCACACGCCGACATCTCTAAGTGCACCCCTGATTCAACTGGAGACTGTCATGCCCCACCATCGCGCAAGTGCTCAAGAGCTACGTTCCGAACTGATGGCCCCAGAGGCAAAAAAACGGATCCATGCCTTGCATGTGCTGGAGTTGGAATTGGCGCACACCCCTGAGTGCAAAGCCGCCAAAGAGCTGGAAGCCTTCACGGCCCGGGGCATCCCGTTTTATTCGCCTGATGACGAAAACTACCGCGAGTGGGTGGCCAAAGCCATCAGCCTGTGGGAGCGCTTGCCACAAGGCCATGACCATCCTGTTCCGATGATGACGGCGGCTCACCAACGTTCGGCTCGCGTCAAGGCGATTGCGACAGAACGGGCGCGTTTGGTCAAAGGCGTCCGCCTCTGATCCCTGTCGGCTTGAGTGGGCATGGGGTGGCCGGCTAAGATCGACCACCTGATGACACTACCCGAACACATTCGCGTGTTGGAACGAGGCTGGCTCTCGTCCAACAACATCGTCTTTCTGGACCCGGACTGCCCGACTGTGATCGACACAGGCTACGGCACCCATGCGGACCAGACGGTGGCTTTGGTGCAAGACGCACTGCAAGGCCGCGCGCTCAAGCGCATCCTCAACACCCACCTCCATTCAGACCACGCCGGTGGTAACGCTGCTTTGCAGGCGCTGTATGCCCAAGCGGGTGTGCAAACCGTGATCCCACCCGGCTTAACGGATGCGGTGGAGGCATGGGACCAGGACAAACTCAGCTACGCCAGCACGGGCCAAAGTTGCCCACGCTTTCGGTATGACAGCGTCATGCAGCCAGGCGATGCGGTCGAAATCGGCGGAGACACGTGGACCGTGTTGAGCGCAGCCGGGCATGACAACGACATGGTCATGTTGTGGTGTGAACGCCTGGGCATCCTGATCAGTGCCGATGCGCTGTGGCAAAACGGCTTTGGGGTGATCTTTCCTGAAATCGTGGGTGAATCGGGGTTTGCCGAGCAGCAAGCCACCCTGGATACGATCGCACAGTTGGCCCCTCGGGTGGTGATCCCAGGCCATGGCGCGCCTTTCACGGATGTTCAAACGGCGTTGACGGCTGCGCAATCTCGCATCAAATGGCTCGCGTCTGACCCCAAGCGCAATGCAGACAACGCCATCAAGGCTTTGTTGGCCTTCAAGCTGCTGGCGGCCCAGACCATGACGGTGCAGGACATTGCTGATTTGTTCAGAACCAGTGCCATCACCCACAAAGTGATCAGTGCGTATTACCCGATCGACCCGGAGGCCATGGCCCACTTTGCGGCCGAGCAGATGGTGAGACTGGGTGTGGCGCAGCGCGAGGGTGATGTGCTCACCTCGCGCATGGGTTAATCGCCCTGCTCCTGCAATTGTCGGCGTAAGGCCACGGGCGTCATCCCAAACCACCGTTTACAGGCTCGGGTCAGCGCGCTTTGCTCTGAATAGCCCAGTTGCATGGCCACTTGCAACAGTGGCATGTCGGTCTTCAAATACTGCTTCAGACACCGCTGGCGCTGCGCATCCAACAAGGACGCAAACGGGGTTTGAGCCTGCATCAATGCTTTGCTGATGACCCCTGGTGGCACTTGCAGCGCATCGGATACCGACTGCAAGGTCGGTTCGCCCAGCGGCAGTTGCGCATCCATCTGAGCCTGAAGGCGGGCCATCCAATAATCCCCCTGCTCAAACTGCCGTACGCGCTCTTCCAGCGTGGTTCGCATCAGCGCTTTGACAACGGGGTTCGGTGCGGCCAGGGGTAAATGCAGGTCAGCCAGATCCAGGACAACCTCATTACACGGCTGATCAAATGCGACGGGGCAGCCGAATGCCGTCTCGCCATGGAGGCATACCCCAGCACATCAATGGCCCTGGGCGTGACCAGGGCCCCCACGCGCAAAGCCACGTCTGGCCCGATCTGATCCAGTCCCAGCTGCCAGGCCTGGTCCAGCACGCCAATGTCTACCCGGCCGGGTTCCAGGCCTTGCCAATCGGGTAAGCCTGTGACACCCAATTGGCTCAGGCTGTCCAACAGGTACTGTGCGTAAAAGTCAGACGCCGAGCCCATGCTGCCCAAGGTCTTGGCTCAGCCGCGCAGACCGAACTCGCGCGCCAACAAGTCTGCCACCCCATCGGGCGACACCGTTTGCTGTTGGACTTGCCCGTCTTCGATCAACTTGAAAACATCACCCACCAACATCTTGCGGCCATGTGGGGTGTGCAAGATGACTAGGTGCTTTTGCACAAAGATGGCGTCGGGGTGGGTGGAGTTCAAGTAATTGGCCGGCGCAAAGTCGATCCATTCTTGCTCAGCCAAGTTGAACTCATACTGATTCAACCATTCGCCGCCGGATCGGGCTTGCAGCAAATGGTTGTCGCCGGTTTGGGTCAGCTTGAAGGTGTCGCAGTCTTGTTGCACCTCCTGGCCAGACTGGTCCAGGCGCATCGGTTCACGGATGCCCCAACTGCCAAAACCCAAATCGCACAGCCATGGCGTGCCATCCAAGGTGACGACCAAAGCCATGTGGGTCTTGGGGCGACGCACGGGGTAGAACATGGGCCGGGCAGCAACAAACTGATACGGCACCCCCAAAGCCTGCAAGGCCATGGCAAACAGGCCGTTGACCTCGTAGCAATAACCGCCGCGCGGCCCACCCAATATCTTGCCCACGATGTCTTCAGGCACCAGGGACACCACCTTGCCTGCTTGTACGTCCAGGTTCTCAAACGGCACGGAGCGCAACTGGTGGCGCATCAGGCTGCGCACCGTGTTGATGTCGGCATGGGCCGGGCCTGCATAGCCAATGCGTTGCAGGTAGCGATTGAGGTCAAAGTTTTGGGCTTTCATTGGATGAGACAGCGTGTTGATATTTGCGCTTGGCTGCTAGGGTAGAACGCTGACCACTGTTGTGATTGCATTTGCTTGCAACCCATGAAGCAGGCCAGCCTTCGCTTTCGCAAGCGATATACGATACACAACAAATGTCTGGCATGGCAATGCGTTGCCTGCGCATCCGCCTAAGGGCGATGATGATTTCCATTGCATATGGCAAAGAGCGCGAAACGCTGACGATGTACCAGCCGGAGTGGCTTGGCAGTAAGCGAAGCACTATTGCTTGTTTTGCTGCGACTGTCCCGACGCACCGATCTCTCGGATCATCAGGGCGCACGGAGCCATTCGCCGATCGAGGCGCTCCAGTTCATCGATCAAATGATTGACCACCTGGTTGAGATAGCCCGCAGATCCTCCAGGTGCTCGCCCATTCATGAGCGCCCTCCACACGCTGACATGCAGCGCGAACACGTTCTTGGCAAGGGCAATACCTACTGCGACAATACTCATGGACTTCTCCCTTCGAGCCAATCTCAGATGGAAACTTCTACATTCCCATCATGGTGCATTGACGCCGTTGTTGACCTCACCTCGGTGGGCCAGTTCGGGATGGGAATGTCCCTCGTATTCGTTAGGCTTCGCGGATTCATCAAGTTTTCACGCCGCACATCACACGAATCGCATCGCGCGAAGGTTCTATTCACCGCGCAAAAATTCGAACGCAATATATAGGAGAGGGCTCATCGTGAAAGAACACAACCACCCATTGATGTCCAAATTTTTTCTCGCAGCCGTAGCCACTGCGACATCACTTGGAACATCTGCTCAAACCAACTCGCAAACAACACAGACACAGCCAAGCGGCGAAAGTGCGATCGCACAGCCAAGGGCTGAGGCAAATACCGAACTCTTTCGGAAATTCGCCCACTCTGTGGGCGGTAGTGAAATCAGCTTATTAGCGAAATTGGCTGGGGATAGCGAAGCTAAGTATTTGGAATGGTTTCCGGCGTTTCCACGGAAGCACTTCGATACGCTCCCGACCGCTTTTACCTTGCGAGCCATCCCCTTTTCTCTCACAGCAACAGGATGGGCAGATGATCTAACAGCAGCGGTTAACACCATCAATGATTTCTGCAAGAACTCAGGAGGCAGCCTCACCCTTGTGGAGAGATGGAACGGAAAGTGGGGGGTTCCAAAGACGAACTCAAGCCTTCCGGATGGAGCCGACTTTATGGCGCGTTTCGGCGGGAAAAATTTTGGCAGGTACATCTGTCACGTGTCAAACCAAGAAGGCTATGGTTACGACTTACGTGCTGTGAAAGTAGACACACTTGCAATCCGCTCCTTCCCATTGAAGCCTTATCTGCATGCAATGATGCAGAAAGTTGGGGACGACCGCGTAGCAAATGAAGGAGCAAAGGCAGCATTGGCAGCATTACGTGAAAATCTGAAGCCTGGCGACGCCGTTAGCCATCAAGGCAGTTGCGGAATGGTCGTCGAAGCTAAGCCACCAATTGCGCAAGTGCAGACGTCGACCGGGACCAAATGGATCAAAATTTCTGAGTTGAACTTATGCCTGACATCGATGCCATCCCCCAGCTAACTCCTTCATAGAAGCATTAAAGCTGGCCGCGCCACTGGCGCCAATCTCAATGTCCCCGCCGTTGAGCATGAGGCTACTGGGGCGAGGATGGTGATGTGGGCTGTGGGCGTTGGCTGAGCAGGTTGGCATTAAGCGCCGCGCTGATGGCCGCCTTGGGGTGGCTCAACCGGTGGCTGCGTACTTACGGTTCCTTGCTGCATGAACGATGCGCCAGCCTACAATTTGTTCACTTTGAAAAACGACAAATGCGGGCTGAAATGATGATGCAGGCGAGGAGTAAATCTGGTTTTGTCTCTTGGATGACGTTGCTAGTTGTGGCGGGCGCTATGTCTGGTTGTAGTTGGTGGGAGCAAAAACAAGCTGAAAAATTAGCTAAGTCTCCCGAAACACAAGCCAAGGTCAAGGCGTTGCAAGAGAAGACTTTGAAGCAACTGAGTTATGTCGAGGGCGGCGCTTTCTGGTTGGGTGACTTTGGTGTGTTGATGGACCAGAAGGCCAAGGACACCGATGCGAGCCCTGGTCCCGATGCCAAGCCCGGAGAGGGGCTGCAATTCACCATCGACACCGACAACAAGCCGCCGAAGTGGGTAGAGTTGGATGGGTTTTCAATTCAGCAATACAAGGTCACCTATGGGGACTTTGATGTGTATGTGCAGGCCAATGCCTTGCCTGCGCACCCGCCTAAGGGTGATGACGATTTCCATGCCATCTGGCAAGACGCCCGTACCGGAGATGACGTGCCTGCAGGCGTAGCGTGGCAGCAGGCAAAAAACTATTGTTTGTGGCTAGGCAAGCTCATGGGCTTGCCGTTTGATCTGCCCACGGAGGCACAGTGGGAATTTGCCGCCAGCAACCGAATCAACAGCTATCGACAGCCGTTTCCGACTAAGACTGGGCTAAGGAAAGAAGGTAAAACTCATCCAACCTTTAAACAGGAGCAAAAATTGCTGGGGCGTCGTGGCGCCCTGTATCCCGTGGGGCGATTTGAGCCGTCACCTCTTGGCCTATACGACCTCGTTGGCAATGGTTTCGAGTGGATGAACGACTGGTATGTGCCAGATGCCTACCAGCATGGACCCAGCAAGAACCCTGCTGGACCCAACACGGGAAAAGAGAAGGTGCTGCGAGGGAAAGCTGTGGGCGAGGACTTCTCCGCATTTCCGCATGTAATGAGGTATCACAAAGATCCGCAAATATATCGAATTTCGCCGACAGATACAGAGCCCTTTCCCTTCAATAAAGAAAGCTTCCGTTGCGTAGTAAACCGCCCCAATCCCGTCAAGTAAACATCAGACAAGCGCACCACCCAATGATGTGGTCTTGCCATTGAGTAAGGCCAGATATGGTAGTGAATCTCCCATGCGGGCGTAGAGTTTGAATGCTGTCGAGTCGTTGAGCGCCAATGGGTGTCCACGCGGTGGCTCGTAAGGCAGATTCAAATACAGCGCCTGTAATTCCTCGTCAAAGCGGCTGTTGAACGGGCCGATTTCCATGAAGCGCAGCAAGCCCTTGAGGTTGCCTTGGAAGCCTCCCTTCTCCCCGTTAGGCCCCATATGCTGGACCATGTTTTCAAACTGGCGCTTGCTTTGCGCCCAACGGCAAATTTGCATCACAGCCTTTTTGCGCTCGGCCATCACTTCAAAGTTCATGCCGGTGTTTTGCGGTAGCAGCTTGGTCATGGAGCCATGACGGGTGAGTTGGTAGAGCATGATGCCGTGTGCTTCGGGTACGCAGATGCGCAACTCTCGTTGGTTGCTTAGCACTCGATTCATCAAGGTTATGCGTTGGTCTTCCTGTTCAAGCATTTTGCCGAACTGATCCCAGCGATCCTTAACATTGTCATAAGCATCCGTTACGCCATTCAATATCATGGTCTGAAGTTGCATGGCACGTTGGTAGCCCCGATCTGCCACGATCTCCAGCATCTCAAAGTTCGCATTGAGCAGCGCACGGAATAACCATTCCATGAAGGTATAGACGCGCTTAGCATCCACTTCCAAGCCAATTTCGCCTTTGGCACCTGGGCCAAGACACACGCCAGCTTTGGCCCGAATGCGGAACTTGCCCTTGTCGTAATCAACCATCAGCGCAGCCGCCGCCCCAGCACCGAACTGCACTTCCACTTTGGGCCCCACTTGGGCCATTGAGCCAAACTCGTCCGGTTTGCCGTCTGTGACT
>JBDKHX010000063.1:0-6834 GCA_039797415.1 Pseudomonadota bacterium
CAGCATGTTACCCAGCTACGCCTCCAGCTATGTGCGACACGTTCTGACCGTGGCCGAGCGCCTGGGCGCCCACCGCCCCACTTTGCTGGACCACGCCGGGCTGGATGAGGCCACCTTGGCAGATCCCAACGCGAGAGTGTCACAGCCACAGGTGTTGTGCCTGTACCAGGCCGGGTCCACTTTGACGGGCAACCCTTGCTTGGGCCTGGCTGTTGGCGAAGCCGTACGGGCCGATGGCCTGCACCAATTGGGCTACGCCTTGATGAGCTGCGAAACCGTGGGCGAGGCCTTGGCGGTGAACCTGCGGTTTCAACCCTTGGTGATGGGGCAAGGCCGGTTTGAAACCCAACTCACGGATGACACGGTGACCTTGTCCTGGCGACCTGATGGCGCATCACCCGCCTTGCTGCGCCCCATCAACGAATCGATCTTGGCCAGCTGGGTCCGTTTTGGTCAATGGATCACAGGCAGTGCGGCCACCCCGATGAGCGTGACCTTTTGCCACGCCCGCCCTGCGGAGCTCAGCGCGTATCACCGCATCTTTCAATGTCCATTGACCTTTGAGGGTGCCAGCAACAGTTTGACAGGGCCACGCTTTTTGCTGGATCTGCCACTCAAACAGGCCAACCCGGGGCTCAAGCAGGCCTTGCTCAGTGCGATGGAGGCTCAACTACCTCAGCACGCATCACACCCGACGGACTGGCTCGGGCTGGTCAAACAAACCTTGCAAATGACGCTGCATCAGCCCGGCGAACATTTGCCGCAACTGGCTGCCATGCTCCACACCAGTGAACGCACGCTCAAACGCCGGCTGAACGAGAAAGGCACATCGCTGCGCGCGATGCTGCAAGACTTGCGCATGGAACATGCCACCAAGCGCCTTCAAGATCCCGATGTGACGATCCACGTCATTGCGCGGGAGTTGGGTTACCTGTCCACCAGCGCTTTCAGCCAAGCCTTCAAGAAATGGCAGGGAACTCAACCGAGCACACTTCGCCGTCGTTCACCGAAATGACCGAACCCAGCTTGGGCAGCCAGCTGACCAGGATCTTGTAGGTGTCTTTGTCGAAGGCTGGGCGCCCTTCCCTCAAGAGCATCTGCACCTCGCTTTGATTGCGTGCCGACCCCAGATAGCACCAGGCATCCAGCACGTGCCAGCTGTTGCCCTCACGGGCCATGACCGGGCCATCAAACGGCCAGGTCCTGACCTTCCAATCCGTCAACACCGTCTGCAGCCGTGCGCTATGCGCCGACAAGGTTTCACGACCGATGCACACCCCGCTGCATGTGTGCAATTGATAGCCAAAGCAGGGCCGCCCAGCAGGCACCTTGTCCAAGCCCAAAGTGGCCAGACACAGCTGCGCCGTTTCAGCGATCTCGCGCAAGGTCTTCACGGCATCACGTTGGCTACCAAACAAACCATAGACCTGATCTTGTCGGCCCCAATCCAGATCGCGTGCCCACGCCAGTTCGGGCTGAAGCCCTTCTTCCTCACCCTTGCTCATGGGGACCAGCCGCCAGGTACACAACTCATTGCTGCGGCGCAGGCGTCGGTTGTGGATGGGCTGCCATTGCTTGATCAGTTGGGCCTCTTTGAGCAATGCCCCCATCTCGCCATCGGTCTCAACCCATTCAACGCGCTTGACCTGTTGCGACAAGCTCATCTCTTTGGCCAAACGGTGATCGGCACTGAAATGCGACAGCACCCGCTGACGCAGGTTATTGGCCTTGCCGATGTAGAGCGGCAAATCCGTGTCGCCGTAAAACAGATAGACACCATGCCGCTCAGGTAGCGCGTCTAACAATGCCGGATCCAGATGCACCGGCCAACTGCTGCGCCCTGTCAATTGAGACACCGCTTGCTGCAAGGCCTCAGGTGACAACTGTTGCTGCAACACCTGCCAGAACTGCCACAACACCGACGCATCAGCCAAAGCCCGGTGACGGGCAGGCATGTGCAGGTCATGGCGCTCAATCAGCGCATCGAGGCTGTGCTTGGCGAACTGCGGGAACAACTGCCTCGACAACTTGACTGTGCACAACACAGGTGCCTTGAAGTCCAAGCCCAAACGCTTGAACTCGTTTTTCAAAAAGCCGTAGTCAAAGCGCGCGTTGTGCGCCACAAACAAGCGGCCATGCAAGCGCGACAGCACCTCATCGGCCAGTTGGGCAAAAGTGGGCGCATCCGCCACCATGTCGTCGGTGATGCCCGTCAAGCCCTGGATGAAGGCCGGAATCGGCGTCAACGGATTGACCAGGCTCGACCATTCGCGAACCTCGCCTTCTTCGTTGACCTCCACGATCCCGATTTCGGTGATGCGATCGACCGTGCCCGTGGCTCCGGTGGTTTCCAGGTCCACAAAGACCATGGGCTGAACTGATGCGGCTGACATGCCCGCACTTTATCGGATGTCAGCCTCACGCCCCTACAGATCACTTCCCAGCGAAGATATTCTTCAAAGCCTGAGCGTAGCGTTGCGCAAAGTAATCCACACCTCGTTGGAGTGGATGGCCATCTTTGGATGTGTAAAACAGATCCTTGTTGCCATCGCCCTTTGGCGCATCAACAGACCCCGTGCCGGTAATCCATGGGCCATTTGGGTCTGTGGCGATCGGCACGAAATAGGCGTTGTCATCGGCCCATTGATCGAAGGCCACCTTCAAGTTCAATTCCGCGTTTCGCACACCACCGGAATCACTACTTTCGCCTTGCAGCGGATTCACACCAAACACCACGATCACCGCCTTTGGCTGAAGCTCGCGCAGCTTTTTGAAATAGCGCAATGCGGCTTGGGTCTGATCCGCGGCGGGATAACTCAGGTCGTTGTGATTGCCCGCAATGACATACACATCCGCATTCAAAGACGCAAACCGCTCGATGCGCTGCATGTAGGTAGTCTTCTGGCCAAAATTATCTGAAATGAACCCCGTCCCACCTTGCGCCATATTGGCGACGTCATCGCACCCCAACAGCGTCCCAACCTGGCTGACCCAGTCCTGGCCCGGCTGATAGGGGGAGTGATAACCGCCCTCTGTCAAGCTATCGCCTTCAACCGCCAGTTTCCAGCGATTTGGATTGGCCTCAGTCCACAGTTTTTTACCGCTTTCTATGTAAACCTGCGCAGCGGTAACAGCAAAGCCATCCGTGGTCAGAACTCTGATTTTCTTTGGTTTCCCCTTCACGGAGGAGTCACGAAAATCAATCTGAAAACCACCTGGATTGAAAAATCCACTGCCAGGTGTTACCGCGACTTGCGAATCGCTCATCCGCCTGTCGTTGACCTCCAACACCAATCTCTGCCTCGCATACACCGCATTGAACGAGCCCAACACCACCTGATCCGAGTCTGTCCAAAAGGTCATGGAGGCAGTCGATGGGTACCGATAGACAGGCAATTGAGCTGTCCCCAGATTACTTCCCCGAACAGTCACAACCGACCGGTTGGCGATACTGGGTTCTGACTCAACCAGTCCGCCGGAATAAAAGGCGAGCGGTGCCAGAACGGAAGGTTCAAGCGTTTGATAGTTCGACATCTCTTTCAACATGTCGGCACGCAATCCCCAACGGATTTGCGGCAGGGCAGAATCGATCTGGGTTGCCCTCACTTCTCCTGCGTAATACCAAGTCACCCCTCCATCCGTGATCGCGGATGACTTCATGCCCTGAGGTCCTGAGCCATCCGCTGCAGACTTTCCAGTTGCATCCCAAGCAATGTACTGGTGCGATGCATCAGCACCCAGACCACGAACAACGTCGCCCTGCATGTAAACCGACTGTGCCGACCAAATCGGCGGCGGAGCATAGGGCAAATCAATTAGGGCATTACCTTTGGCTGCCTGACTGATACCTGATTGCACACGAGCGAACAACTTCGCTTTATCGGACACAACAGCATCGGAAGCCGATCCACTAGGACTGAGTGGCGACGGGGCGTCAGTACCCCCTCCACCGCAGGCAACCAATAACCATGTGGCACAAACCACCATAACAACCGTTGGCTTTGAATACTTGAACATTGAACCTCCCTACAGAACATCAGGTATCAACACGCATTTTCGACACCAGATGTGACGTGCTAATGTCATCCGTTCAAAGCCCCAAACCCAATCCTTGGACACAGTCATGAACACCAAACACTTGCTCGCTGCATTGCTTGCACTGCCCGCTGCTGCCGTGATCGCCGCCCCCACCACCTACCAGATCGAACCCACCCACACCTACCCCAGTTTTGAAGCGGACCACATGGGTGGCCTGTCTGTGTGGCGCGGCAAGTTCAACAAGACGTCAGGCAGCGTGACGTTTGACAAAGCAGGCCAACAAGGCACGGTGGACATCACCGTGGACATCGACAGCATTGACTACGGCTTTGACCTGATGAACACCAAGGCCAAAAGCGAAGAACTGTTCGATGCGGCCAAATACCCCACCGCCACCTACAAAGGCAAACTGGCAGGCTTCAAAAAGGGTGTGCCCACCAAAGTCATGGGTGACTTGACCTTGCGCGGCATCACCAAGCCCGTCCAACTGAACATCTTGTCGTTCAAGTGCATGCCCCACCCCATGGTCAAGCGTGAGGTGTGCGGCGCCGATGCCATGGCCACTTTCAAGCGCGATGACTTTGGCATGGCTGCCGGCAAAGACTGGGGCTTCAAAATGGACGTGACCTTGCGCATCCAGGTTGAGGCATTGGCCGCCGAGTAAACGGCAAGGCCCCTCAAACCGCTGGCTTGTTGAACTTCAACCAAGCCATGGCCGCCCAGGCCAAAACCAGGAATGGCAGCGCTGTCAGGTTGACAGCCTGCCAACCCAACCAATGCATCAGCGTCCCCGCTGAAAACGAAGCCGCGCTGGCCAGGCCAAACATCAAAAAGTCATGGGCAGCTTGTGTTTTAGCGCGCTCTGCCGGCTGGTAGGCACTGGCCACCAAGGTGGTGCCACCAATGAACAAGAAGTTCCAGCCAATACCCAGCAAGATCAGGCCGGACACAAAGTTCCAAAACGCCGTGCCATACAGGGCAATGGCAATATGGCCGGCAAACGCAACCAAACCAGCTGACATGACCGTCAGCACGCCCCAGCGTTTGATCAATGAGCCCGTGAAAAACGAGGGCACGAACATACCCAGAACGTGCCACTGAATCACCGTGGCTGACGCGCCCAAGGGGTGACCGCATACCTGCATGGCCAAGGGCGTGGCCGTCATCACCATGATCATCACGCTGAAGCCAACGGATGAACCCGCCAACGCGGCCACAAAAACGGGCTGCCGCATGATTTGCCAAAGCGGCCGGCCCGTGCCGGTCACAGCATCAACTGGCACAGCGGGCAAACTCAAACGCATCAACAGCATGCCAGCCAGCACCGACAACACACCCAACGCCAAGTACGATGCGGTGAATGGCTCAGGCCCCAGATGCTGCGTCAGCCTGGCCAAGTTAGGCCCAGCGATGGCCGCAACGACGCCACCCATCATCACCCAAGATATCGCCTTGCTTTTGAACTCAGCTGGGGCCAGATCAGCCGCGGCAAAGCGGTAGTACTGAGCAAAGCCCTGATAAGCACCAAATAGGGCATGAGCCCCGACAAACCAGTCAAATCGGTGCCAGTGCAAGCCTGCTGCGGCCAAAAGCCCAGCGGCAACACCAAGGGCAGCCCCCACCAAAAAGCCCTGACGCCGCCCCAAGCGTTGCATCAGCATCGAGGCTGGGATCATCATGGCGGCAGCGGCCAACACCATCACGGCAATTGGCAAGGTCGCCATGCCCTTGTCTGATGCGAGATGCAAACCCACCAAGCCTGACAAGGTCGCCATCAAAACGGAACAGGTCTGAAACAGCGCTTGAGCCGCCGCCAACACCCATACAGGCCGCTTGTCCTTGCTTTGCCAACTCATCTGCCCAGCACCTTCAACGACGAGTTTGCTTTTCCAATTGCAGCAACTCCTTCTTGTGCCGCTGGATCTCGGAATGAATCAGGTTCTGTTCAGCCAAGGGCAAAAAGCCTGTGTTCAACAGATTGTCCTCCAAGGCCTGGATCTTGTTGAGAAGATCCTTGGTTCGTCCGTAAGGTGTAAACATGAAGGCCGATCGCTGTGATGTGCCCCATATTACCTGTGTGCGCGGACAATGAAGCGACTATCAAGCCCAAGGCTTAAAACACGCCCAGAATCAGACCCGCCGCCAGCGCTTCCCCAAGAGCCCGAGAAGACTCAAGATCGTCGGGGCCAATTTGTTTGGCGGCCAAAATGGCCTCCGTCGTCTGAGCATGCGTGCAGACGATCAAAGGCTCCGCAATGGGCTTGAGGCGCCACCCAGTTGCAATGCGATCAATCTGGCGTGCTGCGTTGTGGCCATCGCTGCCGGCGCAAATCAGAGTGGCATAGGGCCGGCCGTTGATCTGGTCCAATGCAGCGTAATAGCTGCGATCAAAAAAGTCCTTCAACTGCCCGCTCATGGCGGCCAGGTTCTCTGGGGTGGCGAAGATGAAGCCATCCGCAGATAAAACATCCCCCGGACCAGCCTCAGAGGCCTGCATCAAGCGAACTTGTACGCCAGGCTCACCCATCGCACCGTCACGGGCTGCTTCAACCATCTGACGCGTGCCGCCCGTCATGGAGTGGTAGACAATCAAAATAGACTTGAGCGCATTCATGTGCCGAGCATAAATCAGCGGCACCACAGACACCATTCCAAACGAGACAAAGCAGACATGGCACAAGGCAAACGAATCTCTGTCGACATCGATGGCAACGCCCTACAGGCGATCAAGGACATGGGCGTGGCCGCCAAGCAAGCTCGCACCCAAGCGGGTGAAGGCCAAGCTGCAGCGGCGGC
>JBDKHX010000064.1:0-6816 GCA_039797415.1 Pseudomonadota bacterium
GTCATTGTCGTTGAGCACCACCAGCACATCGGCCATGCGGCCATGGTGCGGCACACCGGCATTGTTCAAGGCCTCAAAGGCCATCCCTGCCGTCATGGCGCCGTCACCAATGATGGCCACCGCCTTGCGTGACTCACCGCGAATTTGCGAGCCCACAGCCATACCCAACGCCGCAGAAATCGACGTGGATGAGTGTGCCGTGCCAAAGGTGTCGTACTCGCTCTCATCGCGACGGGGGAAGCCGCTCATCCCACCCAACTGGCGCAACGACGGCATCCGGTCACGGCGACCGGTCAAAATCTTGTGGGGATACGTTTGGTGCCCCACGTCCCACACCAGCCGATCATCCGGCGTGTTGTAGACGTAATGCAAAGCCACGGTCAATTCGACCGTACCGAGGTTGGACGACAAATGCCCACCTGTGCGGGATACGCTTTGCAGCAGGTACTCGCGCAATTCAACTGCCAACTGTTTGAGCTCACCCCGAGACAAGCGACGCACGTCGGCGGGCGATTCAATGCGAGACAGCAAGGGATACGTCATGTCTGATCCATCCATGTGGGTCTTGTTCTGCTCAATGGTCACGATGCACGATCCGTTCTGCCAAGGCCACCAACATCGCAGTGGCCGATTCGCTCAGGCCACTGCGGACCAGCGCCTGACGGGCCCGCACCAACAACTGCGCTGATTCTGCGCGCGCGCCTTCCAACCCCAGCAAGCTCACGTAAGTAGGCTTGTTGGCATCAGCGTCTTTGCCAGCGGTTTTACCCAGCTTGTCAGACGCCTGCGTGGCATCCAGTACATCGTCAACAATCTGAAATGCCAAGCCAATGGCATCTCCAAAATCACTCAAAGCCTGCCAGGCAACCGTGTCAGGCGTCAAACCGCCACAAGCGCCACCCATTTGAACACTGCAACGCAACAAAGCACCTGTTTTGCGGTGGTGCATGTCACGCAAGGTGGCCTCGTCCAGTGCTTGGCCCACGCTGGCCAGATCGATGGCTTGGCCACCTGCCATGCCTGAATGGCCCGCCGCGCGAGACAGCAAACGGCACAAACGCGCCTGCAGCAAGGCATCGACGCCATCGTGCGTTTCATCAGGCGTCAACACATCAAACGCCAAGGCCTGCATGGCATCGCCGGCCAGCAAGGCCTGCGCCTGCCCAAATTGGACGTGCACCGTGGGCTTGCCCCGGCGAAGCACATCGTTGTCCATGCAGGGCATGTCGTCATGGATCAGCGAGTAAGCGTGGATCAATTCCATGGCGCAAGCGGCTCGCATCATGGCGTCGTGCCCAGCCGCAGCCTGGTCTGCACCCACCGCTTCAGCAGCAGCCAACACCAACAAGGCGCGCAACCGTTTGCCACCGTCCAGCACGCCGTAGCGCATGGCCTCACCCAGCCCTGCGGGCGCATCAGCAGGCACCCATTGGGACAAGGCCGCTTCGACACGGCCCAAAGACAAGGCAGACCAATCGTTGAAAGACACCAAACTCATCACGCGTCCAGTGACTTGAGTTGCCCGGCTTCGAGCAACTTGACTTGGGCCTCGACAGCATCCAATCGGCCACGGCAAAACTGCAGCAACTGGGCGCCACGTTGGTAGCTGGTCAGCAACTGGTCCAGCGGCAATTGCCCCGCTTCCATCTTGGCAACGAGGGTGTCCAGTTCAGACAAGGCTTGCTCGTAGCTCAGATCGGGATCCAACCCGGCTTCGGCAGCAGTTTGTTTTCCAGCAGAGGCAGACGATTTGGCCATGGTGTCGCCCGATGCTCGGGTGTCGAAGGCAAACGCGTATTCTATTTCGCCAAGCGGCTGAATCGGGGCTTTTCCACCAAGCGGCCAAGCCCTTCGCCCCCGGTCTGGGTGGTGAAATTAAGGGAAATCAAACCCTTTGACCGACCGCCGGGTACAATCATGGGTTTCCCCGCACATTGGTGTTGCGGGGGGTTGACATTGGTTTTTGGAGATCCTGGGGATCATGTCTGACCTGAGTAATGCTCTCTCAGCTCTTTCGCGCAGCCATTCGCAGCTGCCCGTGTCCGTCTATTTTGACGAATCCCTTTATCAAAAGGAGCTGGCGCGCATCTTCCAGTCCGGTCCACGCTACCTGGGTCACGCTTTGGCGGTACCCGAGGTAGGCGACTATTACGCGCTGCCCCAAGAAGGGGAAGGCCGCGCTTTGGTGCGCACGCCTGATGGCGTCGAGCTGATCTCGAACGTTTGCCGTCATCGCCAGGCCATCATGCTCAAAGGCCGTGGCAACAGCCGCAACAACATCGTTTGCCCCTTGCACCGCTGGACTTACAGCCACAAGGGTGAACTGATTGGCGCGCCGCACTTTGATCACGACCCCTGCCTGAATCTGAACAACTACAAGATTCAGAACTGGAACGGCCTGCTGTTTGAAGACAACGGCCGCAACATTGCCTCGGACCTGGCTGGCGTCAACAGCCGTTTTGCACCCGGCGGCGATCTGGACTTCAGCGGTTACGTGCTCGACAAGGTTGAATTGCACGAGTGCAATTACAACTGGAAGACCTTCATCGAGGTCTACCTGGAGGACTACCACGTCGGCCCCTTCCACCCGGGCTTGGGCAACTTCGTCACCTGTGACGACTTGCGCTGGGACATGGCCAAGGAGTACTCGGTGCAAACCGTGGGCGTGGCCAAGTCTTTCGACAAACCTGGATCGGACGTCTACAAAAAATGGCGCGAGGTGCTGCTGAACTACCGTGGCGGCGAAAAGCCCAACCAAGGTGCCGTCTGGCTGACCTACTACCCCACCATGATGGTGGAGTGGTATCCACACGTGCTGGTCGTGTCCAACATGTACCCGCAAGGCCCGAATAAAACGCTCAACGTGGTGGAGTTCTACTACCCCGAAGAGATCGTGGCCTTTGAGCGCGAGTTCGTCGAAGCCCAGCAGGCCGCCTACATGGAAACCTGCATCGAGGACGACGAAATCGGCGAGCGCATGGACGCCGGCCGCAAGGCCCTGTTCGACCGCGGCGACAACGAAGTCGGCCCTTATCAAAGCCCGATGGAAGATGGCATGCAGCACTTCCACGAGTGGTATCGCCGCACCATGGACTTCAAGGACTGAAAGTCCCACCCGTGAACGCAGTCAGTCGGCATGTCAGCAAACTGTCAGCCGCCTGGTTGATGGTGCTGGCCACCTTGCTGTTTGCGGGCATGGGGGTCTGTGTCAAAAAAGCCTCCGCCGAGGTCACCACGGCGGAGGTTGTTTTTTTTCGGGGCTTTGTGGGCGCACTCATGATGGGCGCACTGGCCTGGTGGCAAGGACTGAACCTGCGAACCAAGGTGCCGGCACTGCACTTCTGGCGCGGTTTCGCCGGTGTCACAGCACTGAGCCTGTGGTTTTACACCATCGGCAAACTGCCTCTGTCGACGGCCGTGACCTTGAACTACATGTCATCGGTATGGATGGCTGTGTTTCTGGTGATCCGGCAGTTGTGGCGGCGCTGGCAAGCGCACCCCAGCAAGCCCATTCCTTTGCCTTTGCTGGCAGCCGTCCTGGTTGGCTTCGTCGGGGTCGCGCTGGTGCTGCGCCCCACCCTGCAGCGCGATCAGTGGCTGGAGGGCCTGGTTGGCATCCTGTCAGGCATGTTGTCGGCGTGGGCTTATCTGCAAGTTGCCAGCTTGGGGCGCGCGGGCGAGCCTGAACACCGCGTGGTGTTTTACTTCTCGGTGTTTGGCACCGTAGCAGGCTTGCTGATCAGCCTGGGCTCGCGCTTGAGCGGCCACGCCGCATGGGTGAATCCCAGCCCTGCTGGATGGGCCTGGCTACTGGGCATCGGCGGCTTTGCCACCGTGGCTCAATTGGCCATGACACGTGCCTATGCAACAGGCCCCGCTTTGGTCATGGCCAGCTTGCAGTACTTGGGCATTGCCCACGCGTTTGTGCTGGGCATCATCCTGTTTGATGACCCGATCAACCCGCTATCGGTGATCGGCATGGGGCTGATCGTGGCCTCAGGCATCGGCGCGACGCGCACCAGTCAGGCCGTCAAAGACTGAGGTCAATGGTCGTGCAGGCCATGCACGATGCTGGCAATCAAGACCAGACCAATGGCCAACCAGAGCAGCTGAAAGACGGTATCACGCCAGCTCAAACGCTTTTGCAATTGTGGGATCAAGTCGGCCACGGCCACGTACACAAAGCTGCTGGCGGCCACCACCATCATGTAGGGCAAGTATTCCTGCCAGGGCTCGATCAGGAAGTAGCCCAACACGCCACCCACGACCGCTGCAGATCCAGAGATCATGTTGTAAACCAAGGCCCGCATGCGTGTGAACCCAGCGTTGACCAACACAATGTAGTCACCCACTTCTTGCGGGATTTCATGCGCAATGATGGCCGCAGCCGTCACCACCCCCAGATGGGGATCAGCCAAGAATGCTGCGGCAATCAGTATCCCATCGCAAAAATTGTGGATGCTGTCGCCCACCAACACACTCCAGCCACCGCGCCCTGCTTGCTCGGCGTCAAAACCGTGGTGATGGTGGTGATCATCGTGTTCATGGTGGTGACCATGCCGGTATAGCTCGGCCTTTTCCAGCAAGAAAAAGAACATCAAGCCACCCAGCAGCGTCAGAAACAGCGCCTGTGGCGGCCGCCCCGATTCAAACGCCTCAGGCAAGACGTGCAGCAAGGCTGTACCCAGCAGCACGCCAGTGGACAAGCTCACCAAATGCCGAACAATCAGGGTCAGCAAAGGTTGAGACAAGGCAGCCGCCAAGGCTACCGAAACCACGCCACCTAAAAATGTCGCGGCAATGATGTAAGTCAGAGTCATGGTGTGATCTTAGCAACGCTGTCAAGCATCATGATTTCCGATGAACTGTCATCGACTGGTAGGACAATCGGGCTATGGACAAGATGACCCCATCCAACAAGATCAAACCCAGCAATCTCGATGCCACTGCCTTCCCGCAGTTGCTGGCATCGATTGACATGGGCTCCAACAGCTTTCGTCTGGAAATTGCAGAGCTGAGCAAAGGCCGCTACAAACGCGTCGACTACCTCAAGGAAACCGTTCGACTGGGCGCAGGCCTGGATGCCAACGGCCTGCTGACAGAAGAGGCCACCCAACGTGGCCTGGCCTGTCTGGCACGGTTTGCCCAACGCCTCAAAGGTTTTGCATCGTGGCAAGTGCGCGCTGTCGCCACGCAAACGCTGCGTGAAGCCAAAAACAGAGATGCCTTCCTGGCCCGCGCCGATCGCACCTTGGGGCACCCGATTGAAGTGATCGCGGGCCGAGAAGAAGCACGGCTGATCTATCAAGGTGTGGCTCGCCTGCAACCCAGCGAGCTGCCGCGCCTGGTGATCGACATTGGTGGCCGGTCAACCGAGATGATTTTGGGACGAGGCCGTCAGCCCCAGCGCGCTGAATCATTCGGTGTGGGCAGCGTGAGTTTGTCACTGGCCCATTTCCCGGACGGTCGATTCACCGCAGAGGGCTTCCGATCAGCCCAAGTGGCCGCAGGGGCGGAGTTGGAAGAGGCCTTGACCTTGTTCTCCCCATCCCAATGGCACGAAGCGCTGGGGTCCTCGGGCACCGTCGGTGCGGTGTCTCAATTGCTGCAAGCCAATGGCATCAGCGATGGCAGCATCACGCCTGAAGGCCTGCGCTGGTGTATCGAGCAGTGCATCGCAGCCGGATCGATGGACGCGTTGAACCTGGCGGGCCTCAAGCAAGACCGCAAGGCCGTGCTGGGTGGCGGCTTGTCCATCCTCTACACCTTGGCCATGCAGTTTGACATTGAGGTCTTGCGCCCCGCTCGCGGTGCCCTGCGCCAAGGCGTCATCTTTGACCTGGAAGAGCGCATTGAGGCTGCACGCAACCACCGCCTGCCAGACCCGCGTGACGCCTCCGTGCGTGAGTTGCAGCAACGCTTCCGTGTGGACACGTCCCACGCCACGCGCATTCAAGATCGGGCACTGCAATTGTGGGCCGGCATGCAAGGCGCCAGTCACGCTGATGGTGAGGCCTCTCGTGAACTGGCTTGGGCCTGCGCATTGCATGAACTGGGGATGATGGTGTCACACCATGATCACCACCGCCACTCGTCTTACCTGCTCAGCCACGTCGACGCCGCAGGATTTTCTCAATCGCAATTGCGACGCTTGGCCGCGCTGGTTCTAGGCCAGCGGGGCGAGTTGATCAAACTGGCTGAACACATGCACGACAAGGTGCTGATGAGCCAGGTGCTGTGCCTGCGGATCGCCGTGATCTTGCATCACGCTCGCGTGGACCTGCCGTCGCATCTGGTCACGATTCAAAAGGGGCGAACACGCCATCGTGTGCAGCTACCCAAAGCTTGGGCCCTACAGCACTTGCGCACCTTGCATTTGCTGCAAGAAGAAGCACGCCGCTGGGACACCAACGGCCCCAGCGGCGTGACGCTTGAACTGACGAGCTAAAGCTTATTTCTTTTTCTTGCTCAGGCTGCGCTTGTAGACGGGGCCCCACATCGGGTGCCCTGCTTCAGACTTGCTCAGTGCGAATTGCGGATCAGCGGCACGCGCTGCCTTGAAAGCCGCCAGGCATTGCGCCTCACGCTTGCTGGTGCAATAAATGAATGCGAGATGTTTGTTGGCGGCAACCACATCGGCGGGTTTGGCCAAGCCCATCTGCAAAGCAGACTTCAAGTCCAACTCAGCCTGTTGATACTGCGCTGCTTGATAGGCCTTCAGGCCTTGAGCCAAAACGGACTCAGGCGTGGCCACCACCACGGCAGGGGCAGCTTCTGCGGCAGGTGCAGACGCCACAGCAGGTACTGGGGCCGCTT
>JBDKHX010000065.1:0-6784 GCA_039797415.1 Pseudomonadota bacterium
GCGTGCTCGCAAGACCGTGTTGCAAAGCCGGTGAAGCTGAACACGATGTCGGTGGGCGTATTGCAATTCATGCCCAACAACTGGCACATACAGGCGCTCCTTCAAGGGTGGGGTGTCACAGACGTGATCGTAACGCGCCCTGGCCACCCCTTAGAGGGCCCTCCCTTGGGGGTAGTACTGTGGATGCGTCCAGTGCCAACCGCGGTGATAATGTCGACGCTAACTAACGGCACCCTATTTAACTAACCATCTCTAGGAGCGCTCCATGGCGTCCATCAACAAAGTCATCCTCATTGGCAACCTGGGCCGCGACCCCGAAGTGCGCTACACCCCTAGCGGCGCAGCGGTCTGCAACGTGTCCGTGGCCACCACCCGCAACTGGAAAGACAAGAACAGTGGCGACAAGGTTGAGGAAACCGAATGGCACCGTGTGGTGTTTTATGACCGTCTGGCCGAGATCGCTGGCGAATACCTGAAAAAGGGTCGCCCTGTGTACGTCGAAGGCCGCCTCAAGACACGCAAGTGGCAAGACAAGGACGGCAAAGACAACTACACCACCGAAATCGTGGCCGAACAAATGCAATTGCTGGGCGGCCGTGAAGGCGGCGGCGGCGGTGGCTACGGTGGCAACCAAGGCGGCCCTGAAGACTACAGCCAGGAAGCCCCTTCGGCTCCTAGCCGTCCTGCAGCACGTCCCGCACCGGCACCAGCCCCTCGTCCTGCCCCAACCAAGTCGTCGACAGGTTTCGACGATATGGATGACGATATCCCATTTTGAGGACCATTTAGGCGCATTTGATGCACCTTGATCCCAACAACCCGGCAAGTCCTGCACTCGCCGGGTTTTTTCTTGCCCATTCACGGTGGATTGACCAGAAACAGCACCCCATTCAGCCACTTTTTGCACAGTCTGCAAAAACCCAAGATCTCGGACACTGAGGCAGATAGGGATATTGCCGGCCGGAAGTACTGCAAGGCCACAACAAAAGATTCACCAGAAAGGTGGGACCGACCATGAGCAGTCCATACATCAGCTTTTACACACCCGGCGTGCGCCTGTTTCGCAACATCGACTTCACAGCCAAACTGTTGTGGATCGGCATTCCAGTGTTGCTCACCGTGGTGCTGAATTTGACGCTGTTGCTTCAGGCTACCCCTGAAGGGCAATTCTCTGGTGTGCTGTTAAAAGCTGGCCTGCCCTCTGTGGTGCTGCTGTCCGTGGGGCTGTATCTCACCATTTGCTTGCACAAAAACGTGGTCGGCGGCTACTTCATCGTGGGCAAGCACCTCAACAACATCACATCGGGCAACCTGACCCATGCCATCCGGCCCTTGGGCTCAGATGAGTCGGCCCGGTTGATGAATGAACTCAAAATCACCCAAGAATCATTGATCAAGATGGTTCACACCATCCGCTGCACCAGTGACCAGTTGGTGACCACCAGCAGTGAGATTGCCACGGGCGCCAAAGACCTGTCTCAACGTACCGAGCAAACCGCAGCCAATCTGGAGGAATCTGCCTCATCAATGGAGGAGATCTCCTCCACCGTCAAGCACACAGCGGACAACACCGAAGAGGTGTCCAACGTGGCCCGCCAGAACTCCTTGATTGCGGCAGACGGTGGGCAAGTGATGCAAGAGGTGGTGGTCACCATGGATGGCATCCGCAACTCATCGGCCCGCATCTCTGAAATCATTGGCACGATCGACTCGATCGCCTTCCAGACCAACATCCTGGCGCTGAACGCCGCAGTTGAGGCGGCCCGTGCGGGCGAACAAGGCCGAGGCTTTGCCGTGGTGGCCAGCGAAGTGCGCACCCTGGCCCAACGCAGCGCCGGTGCCGCCCGCGAGATCAAATCCCTGATCAGCAGCAGCGTCAGCCAGGTCGAAACCGGCACCGAAATCGTCAAAAAAGCAGGCGCCACCATCGAAGAGATTGTGGATTCGTCCCAAAAGGTGGACCGTCTGCTGGGTGAAATCTCAGTCAGCGCACGCGAGCAAAGCCAGGGCGTGGCCCAAATTGGCCAGGCGGTCAATGAACTGGACCGCATGACACAGCAAAACGCAGCCTTGGTCGAGCAAACTGCCGCAGCCGCGGCCTCACTCAACGACCAAGCGCTGGCTCTGGTTCACACCATCTCCAAATACCAGGTCGCGTGAGTCTCCTCGGACGGGCATAATTCGGGCGTCGTTTATCTCGTCCTATTTCCCCAGGGGCTCACCCATGACCGATCTCGTTTCCTACAAGCTGGAAGATGGCATTGCCACACTGACTCTGACCAATGGCAAAGTCAACGCTGTCTCGCCTGATGTCATCGACGCCTTCAACAAGGCACTGGACCAAGCCGAGCAAGACAAGGCTGTCGTCATCATCACCGGTCAGCCAGGCATCCTGTCGGGTGGCTACGACCTGAAAGAAATGATGAAGGGCCCTCAAAACGCCCTGGATCTGGTCGCCAAGGGCAGCACCATGGCCCGCCGCATGTTGTCGCACCCCTTCCCCATCATCGTGGCCTGTTCTGGCCACGCGGTGGCCAAGGGCGCTTTCATCCTCTTGTCGGCTGACTACCGTGTTGGTATCGACGGCCCCTTCAACATCGGCCTGAACGAAGTGCAAATTGGCATGACCATGCACCACGTCGGCATCGAACTGGCCCGTGACCGCCTGACCAAGGCTGTGTTCCAACGCTCGGTGGTGAACGGTGAAATGTTCAACCCACAAGCCGCCAAGGAAGCTGGCTTCCTGGACGCCGTGGTGGCCACACCTGAAGAGTTGATGCCGGCCGCCTTGGCCATGGCCCAACAACTCAAGAAGATCAACATGACCGCCCACACCAAGACCAAGCTGAAGGTTCGCAAGGCCTTGCTGGACACCTTGGCCGAGGCCATTGAAGTCGACAAGAAGACCGCGCTGTCCTGATCATCAGCGCTTACTCATGGGCGGTGCAAGCGGCCCGTGAACAAACACCCTCGCACGCTTTGGCCGGCATGCGGGGGTTTTCTTTTTTCGTTTTCATCAGACGCTTAGTCGCAAATCGTTGTTTGCTTCGGGCAAAGCGCCAGACAAAATGAGGAATCCGCATAACAGCCGCCGACCATGAACTTCCAGCAACTGCGATCCGTCCGTGAAGCCGTCCGCCAGGGCTTCAACCTCACCGAAGTTGCCCAGGTCCTGCACACTTCTCAGCCAGGCGTGAGCCGTCAGATCCGGGAGCTGGAAGACGAGTTGGGGATCGAGCTGTTCGTGCGGGTCGGCAAACGGCTCACTGGCTTGACCGAGCCGGGACAGCAGGTGCTGCCCATCATCGAACGCTTGCTGGCGGATTCGGACAACCTGCGCAATGCCTCTCGCGATTTTTCCGAGCAAGGCGTAGGCCCACTGTCGATTGCTGCCACGCACTCGCAGGCACGTTATGCCCTGCCGGCCGCTGTCAAAGATTTCCGAGCCTTGTTTCCGCAGGTGACTTTGAACCTGCACCAGGGTTCGCCCCAGCAGGTGGCCAACATGTTGATCAGCGGCGAAGCGGACATCGGCATCGCCACCGAGGCCCTGGCCTCATACGATCAACTCGTCACCCTGCCCTGCTACCGCTGGACTCACTCTGTGGTGGTGCCTCACGGCCACCCGCTGCTCAATGGCACCCCCTTGACGCTGCAAGGTCTGGCCCGGTTTCCCTTGATCACCTATGACGCGGGTTACACCGGCCGCTCACACATTGACGAAGCCTTTGCCAAAGAGGGCTTGTCCCCTCTGATCGTCCTCAGCGCCATGGACGCCGACGTGATCAAAACCTATGTGGAACTGGGCATGGGCGTCGGCGTGGTCGCATCCATCGCTTACGACGAAGACCGCGATCGCAACCTCAGCGCCATTGATGCAGGCCATCTGTTCGCCGTCAACATGACGCGGCTGGCCTTCCGCCGGGGCGCCTTCCTGCGCAGCTACAGCTATGCCTTCATTGAAACCTTCGCACCCCCTTTGACCCGTCAAGTGGTGGAACAGGCCATGCGCTCGGACGCGCCCGAAGCGCCGTAATAGCCCTATATTTGGATGGGATCAATAGGTGCATTTAATATGCAACTATTGATTCACTACCTGCGATCCGACCATGTTGCCCATCCAGACCCGCACACTCGTCAAAAGCACCGCCCCGGTGCTTCAACAACACGGCGAGACCCTGACGCGCCATTTCTACAGCCGGATGTTCACGCACAACCCGGAGCTGCGCGAGGTCTTCAACCAGGGGCACCAGCGCAGCGGCACACAGCAACAGGCACTGGCGCAGGCCGTCACGGCTTACGCGCAGCACATCGACAACCCCGCTGTGCTGATGCCCGTGCTGGAGCGGGTCGCCCAGAAACACGTCAGCCTGGGCATCCGCAAAGAACACTATGCCGTCGTGGGGCGTCACCTGCTGGCCTCCATCGGTGAAGTGCTGGGCGAGGCCGCCACGCCAGAGCTGCTCAACGCCTGGGCCGAGGCTTACGGACAGCTGGCCGACATCCTGACCGGCATGGAGCAAGCCGCCTACGACCAGGCCGCCACCCAGGAAGGCGGCTGGACGGGCTGGCGGTCTTTCCGGCTGATTGCCAAACAGCCCGAAAGCGCCGAGATCACCTCGTTCGAATTCGCACCCGCAGACGGCGGCAGCCTGCCCGGCTACCGCCCCGGTCAATACATCTCCGTGCGCCTGCCCGTGCCCGAATTGGGCTACAAACAGCCCCGTCAATACAGCCTGTCGGACGCACCCCGGCGTGACCGCCTGCGCATTTCGGTCAAGCGAGAGGCCGGTGGCGACCAGCAGCCACAAGGGATGGTGTCAAACCGCTTGCACGACCATGTCCAGGTCGGCGACCTCGTTGACATCGCGCCACCTGCGGGCGACTTCTTCTTGCATGAAGACAGCAATCGTCCCGTTGTACTGATCAGCGCAGGCGTGGGCATCACCCCGATGATCGCCATGCTGGAACACCTGCATGCAACCCAGTCGACCCGGCCCCTGCGCTTTTGGCATGCCTGCCGACATGGGGACGTGCAGGCATTCGGCGCACGCGTTCGCACCTTGGTCAGTGAACTGCCCGATGCCTCGTCGTGGTTCGTGCACGAGGCCGAAGCAGGCCGCGCTGATGCCGTTCAGGCCGATGCCTTCGGGCGACTGGACCTGGGCGAGCAGACCTTGCCAGACGATGCCGATTACTACGTGTGCGGCCCGCTGGGCTTCATGTCGGCTCAGATCCAAACGCTCAAAACGCGCGGCATCCCCGCCAAGCGCATCCACGCTGAAGCGTTCGGCACCGGCGGCCCCGGCCATTGAACGCGCCTGATCGCCATGCAACTGACACGCTTTACCGACCTGGGTCTGCGGGTGCTGATGTACCTGTCTTCCTCAACGCCCGGCACCCCGACCACCATTGCCGAAATCACGGATCGGTTTGACGTGTCTCATCACCACCTGACCAAGGTCGTTCAGTTCATGGGACAACAGGGCTGGCTCATCACCGCACGGGGCAAAGGCGGTGGCATCAGCCTGGCGATGGACCTGCGGGGCTATCGTCTGGGAGACACCATCCGGGCGCTGGAACGCAACGACGAGTTGATCGACTGCGCCGAGCCGCCCTGCGCGCTGCGGGGCCAGTGCTCGCTGAAGGGTCTGCTGCACAACGCGCAGGAGGTTTTTTACCAGGCGCTCAATCAGCACACGCTGGCTGACGCCGTGGCCTCCCCCACGCGGGAAGCCATCATCCAGCTACACCGGATCCCGCTGCATCAAACCGGCGAATGCGTCGTGGTTTGAGGTACACCGTGGCACCGCTTTGCAGCAAGCCACTGTCGCGCAAGGCTGCGTATTCGCTGCGCGGCAATTCCACATCGACCTCGCCCTGGCCATCTGCACGTTTGAACTCCAAACGCGTATTGGGGCCAACGGTCAAGGTGTGCACCAAGGTCACGGGCAGGCTTTCTGGTTCGGCATGCGCCAACACCTGAATCTCGTGCGGACGCACATAGGTCACATCCTTCGAGCTAGAAGCCTCACCGGTCTGGTTGGAGCCCGGTGCATGGTCACGTCCATGGAACAGGTTCACATCACCCAAGAACTTCAGCACAAACGGCGTAGCAGGGTGGTCGTAAACCTGATCCGGCGTGCCTTCTTGTTCGATGCGGCCTTGGTTCATCACCACGATGCGGTCGGCCACTTCCATGGCTTCTTCCTGGTCGTGGGTGACGAACACGCTGGTGATGTGCATCTCGTCATGCAGACGGCGCAACCAACGGCGCAGTTCCTTACGGACCTTGGCATCCAAGGCACCAAATGGTTCGTCCAGCAGCAGCACCTTGGGCTCAACAGCCAAGGCACGTGCCAGCGCAATACGCTGACGCTGACCACCAGACAGTTGATGCGGATAGCGATCGGCAATCCAATCGAGCTGCACCAGTTTCAACAACTCGGTCACCTTGGCGCGAATCTCGGCCTCAGGCGGGCGGGTTGCTTTGGGTCGCACGCGCAAACCAAAGGCCACGTTCTCGAAAATGCTCATGTGGCCAAACAAAGCGTAGTGCTGGAACACGAAACCCACATTGCGCTCGCGCACGGCCACGTTGGTGGTGTCTTCACCGTTGAACAAAACGGTGCCGCTGTCAGGTTGCTCCAGGCCCGCGATGATGCGTAGCAAAGAGGTCTTGCCCGAGCCGGATGGCCCCAACAATGCGACCAACTCACCCGATGGGATATCCAGGTTCAGGTTGTCACACACCGTGACCGAACCGAACCGCTTGACCAGATTT
>JBDKHX010000066.1:0-6752 GCA_039797415.1 Pseudomonadota bacterium
AGCGAAGTCAAGCTGCATGGCCGTTCGCTGATGTTCGTGCGTAACGTGGGTCACCTGATGACCAACCCCGCCATCCTGTGGGGTTCGGAGGGCAAAGAGATCCCAGAAGGCATCATGGATGCCGTGATCACCACCACCATCGCTTTGCACGACCTGCAACGCCATGGCCAGAACGGCATCGTGAACTCGCGCGCTGGCTCGGTCTACATCGTCAAGCCCAAGATGCACGGCCCTGCTGAAGTGGCTTTCGCTGCTGAACTGTTCTCCCGCGTGGAACAATTGCTGGGCTTGGCTGACAGCACCGTCAAGCTGGGCATCATGGACGAAGAGCGCCGCACTTCTGCCAACCTGAAGGCTTGTATCGCTGCTGCTTCCAGCCGCGTCGCCTTCATCAACACCGGCTTCCTGGACCGCACTGGCGACGAAATGCACACCGCCATGTTGGCCGGCGCCATGATGCGCAAGGGCGACATCAAGGGCAGCGACTGGATCGCCGCTTACGAGCGCCGCAACGTGTTGATAGGTCTGCAATGCGGCCTGCGTGGCCGTGCTCAGATCGGTAAGGGCATGTGGGCCATGCCTGACCTGATGGCTGAAATGCTCAAGCAAAAGATCGGTCACCCCAAGGCTGGCGCCAACACCGCCTGGACACCTTCGCCAACCGCTGCCACCCTGCACGCCACCCACTATCACCAAGTGAGCGTGGCCGCTGTGCAAGCCGAGATCGAACAGTCTGGCGAAGATGCACAAGCCTTGATGGACAAGCTGTTGACCATCCCTGTGGCCGCTGACACCAACTGGTCTGACGCTGACAAGCAGCAAGAGCTGGACAACAACATCCAGGGCATCCTGGGTTATGTGGTTCGCTGGATTGACCAAGGCGTCGGCTGCTCGAAGGTGCCTGACATCCACAACATCGGCCTGATGGAAGACCGCGCCACCCTGCGTATCTCCAGCCAACACGTGGCCAACTGGCTGCACCATGGCGTGGTGACCGAAGCCCAAGTGCGTGAAACCTTCACCCGCATGGCTGCTGTGGTGGACGGCCAGAACGCTGGCGACAAGCTGTACAAGTCTTTGGTGGCCAACCCCAACGGTGCCGCTTTCCAAGCTGCGTTGGACCTGGTCTTCAAGGGCAAGGAACAACCATCTGGCTACACCGAGCCTTTGCTGCACGCATGGCGTTTGAAGTTCAAGGCCAATGCCTGATCTTTGACTCGCTTTTCGCAGTCAAAAAGCCCCGCCATGTGCGGGGCTTTTTTGTCCTGGTTCAGAAGATGAATTCGACACCCAGACCGGTGCCGCGAATCGAAGCCGTGGCGCCGTTGACTTTGCCCTTGGTCATGTCCAGGTAAGCCAGCAGCTTGACGCTGTCGACAAAACCGTATTCCATCCCCAGGCCGAAATAGGGTTTGGTTGTGGATTCGGTGACTTCAGAGTGCAAGCCAAGACCTGTGCGCGTGACAGTAGTCGTCTCCACCCGCACCATGCCCAACTTGGCATGCACCCAGAAATTACGCGACACCGTTCCGCGAAACACCATGGCGGCGCCAAAACCCGCGGCCTCGTATTCCGTACGAACCAAATTGCTCGAAACTTGCTGCGTCGAGTTGGCCGCCCCCAGGTTGTGATACGCCAGCTCAACCCCCACGCCAGAGGGCCAGACATAGCCACCGTAGGCTTTGCCGCCTGCATCATTGGTGCTGCACGTTTGGGTGCCTGCACAGCTGACATTGAGCTGGTTGATGCTCAAGCCTGCGCCCACATAAGCCTGAGCGAAGGCGCCCCCGGCGGACAAGGCCACAACCGCAGCCAAGACGATTTTTTTCATTGCTGATCCCCGATTGGTCACGCGCGCGCTTTGCGCACTGTCAGGGTGCAATGTAATGCGAAACGATAGGGCTCGGACAAGCGCCCCAGCACGCTGGGGCCCAAGCATGATCTGAGTCAATTACCGCAAAGGTCGGCTGGTTGCGTGTCGCATCCAGTGTGCGATGTCATTGAGCGGCACGATGTCGTCTGCGGCGCCCATTTTGATGGCCACAGCAGGCATGCCAAACACCACGCAACTGGCCTCATCCTGCGCTGCGGTATAGGCGCCCGCATCACGCATTTCCTTGAGTCCGCGCGCACCGTCATCACCCATTCCGGTCATGATGATGCCGACAGCATTGCGGCCAGCGCAGGCTGCGACGGAGCGAAACAGCACGTCGCATGACGGGCGATGGTGATTGATCAAGGGGCCGTCTTTGACCTCAACCACATACTGCGCACCGCTGCGCTTGAGTTGCATGTGCTTGCCGCCTGGAGCGATCAAGACACGGCCATTGATGACGCGGTCGCCATCTTTGGCCTCCAACACCTCAATGTTGCAGACGCTGTTCAGGCGGGCCGCGAACGAAGCGGTAAAAGCAGCCGGCATGTGCTGCACCACCAGCATGCCCGGGCAGGTGCGATCCAGTTGCCGCAACACCACTTCGATGGACTGCACGCCCCCGGTTGAAATGCCCACAGCGATCACCCGATCGGTGGTTTCAGACATTGCACCCGTCGAAACGCGAGCAGGAGTCGGCATGGTCGCCATGGGCGATGCGCCAGCAGGCGCCTTGCCCGCAGCCAAAGTCCGCGCAGCAGGCGGAATGGCGCGCATATTGGCTTTGGATGCGGCCTTGACGGCCTCGACCAAACCATTGGTACGGTCTTCCAAAAAGTCCTTCAAACCCATCTTGGGCTTGGTCACAAAACTGACGGCACCAGCCTCCAAGGCCTGCATGGTGGTCTGGCAGCCCTTTTCAGTCAGGGTGGAGCACATCACCACGGGCGTGGGGTGTTCGGCCATCAACTTCTTGAGGAAGGAGATGCCATCCATGCGCGGCATTTCCACATCCAGCACGATCACGTCGGGCCAGTGCGACTGCAACTTGGGCATGGCAAACACCGGATCTGCGGCACTGCCCAACACCTGGATACCACCGGCCGTCAAGGTCTCAGTCAGGTGTTTGCGTACTACGGCTGAATCGTCAATCACAAATGCTGTGATGGCCATATCTACCTCATCTTCATAGACTTGCCTCGACGCATCTCGACCTTGCCGTCGGGAAATGTCATCGAGACGTTACGGGGCACGTGATCACCCACGTCCACGTTTTCAAGATTGAATCCGTACTGATCGATCAGGGTCCAACCCTGCTCGATGTTGCGCTCACCCACGTTGAACTTGATACCACCCGTGTCCGGCATCGTGTCAGCCCCACCGTACAGATGGGCGGTGTAATCGGATGGCTTGGTCCCCGCACGCTGCAAGGCTTCGACCAGCATCTCTAAAGACTCGGTGCCAAAACGTGCGTCACGCGGCGCCCCTGCGGGTCGATTGCGGTTGGGCAGCAAAAAGTGGCACATGCCCCCAATGCGCTTGACCGGGTTCCACAAGGTCACCGCGACGCATGACCCCAACAAGGTGTGCACCCGCGCAGCCGCGCTGCCAAAGTACATCTGGCCTGCCAACAAGTGCACTTGCTCGCCTGGGCGGGCTTGCAGCACACCAATGTCTCCGGTTTTAAAAATCGGCGAGGCCACCCTTGGGGCAGGCGCAGCAGCCTTGGGCGGGGTCAATCCCGCCCGGGGTGCCAGCGCACCCGTAGGGCTCGCCGCTGTGCCTGGCTTAGGCGACAGCGTAGACGGCCGGGGCAATGGTTTTGAGTGGGACATTGAGGTTTGCCAAAGATTCCGCGTGTCCGGTGAACAGATAGCCACCGGGCTTCAAACGAGTGATCACTCTTTTGACTATGTCCTCTTTGCCAGGGTTGTCAAAGTAGATCAGCACGTTGCGCAGAAAAATAACGTCGAACAGTCCAATATCAGGCAGATCCTGGGTCAGGTTGGCACCCATGAACCGCGCGCGAGATCGCAAGCTTTTGTCGATCAGCAAATAGCCGTCGTACTGGCCTTCGCCCTTGAGACAGAACTTTTTGAGATAGGGCTGCGGCACGTTTCGTGCGCGCTCCATCGTGTACAGGGCTCGCCGTGCGTTGTCGACCATCTGGGTCGACAAATCAGTGCCGACTATTTCCCAGCCGGAGGGGCCCATTTTGTCTGCCAGCAACATGGCAATGCTGTAGGCCTCTTCACCGGACGAGCTGGCCGCACTCCAGATCCTGAAATCGGTCGTGCCCCGCCGCAACTTGCTGACCATGTCCGTCAGAAAGTCAAAATGCTGTGGCTCCCGAAAGAAGTAGGTCTCATTGGTTGTCAACTTGTCGACAACCTTGACCAACTCCAGCGGGTCGGCCTGTTTGATCAGGCCATCCACATAGTCATCAATGGTGTTGCAGCCCTTTTCCTGGGCCAGCTTTTGCAAGCGGCTGACAACCAGCGGACGCTTGTGCTCAGCCAGGCGAATGCCCGACACATCAAAAAACAGCTGGGTTACAGCCTCAAACCGTTGCCGCGACAGCATAAGTTGCCCCCTTGCTGCTGTGGGCCGTGATCAGCTCAGACAAAGTCTGCTCAGCCAAGGTGCGATCAAAGTCCAGCGCGGGCGTCACCAGCCCACGCACACGCACCATGCCAGCGATGAAGGTGGGATCAATGCGCGTGCCCATGCGAGGCACACCTTCCAGCCCACCTTCTTCTACATCAAAGACCTCGTGCACGGCATCAACCAGCACACCCAGGCTTTGGTGGCCGCCGTTGGTTTGACCCGAGATGTCCACCATGATCACGCACGAACGGCGCCCGATCTCGGTGGCATCCATGCCCAAACGAGCAGCCAGGTCCACCACAGGCACCACGGCACCACGCAGATTCATCACGCCCCGCACAAAGGTGGGCATCAAAGGCAGGGGCGTCATCTGGGTCACTTCCAGAATTTCGCGCACCAGCTCAATGCGTACAGCGTAAGCATCCGGGCCAACAGAAAACCGCAGAAACTGCAAGAGCGGCCGGTCTGTCGCCTGGTCGTCATTCACATCCAGATGAGCTGGATGAGTGGGATTGGCAACATGCATATTCGCCTCCGCAATCAAAAGCGAGAGAAGCTGGATTCATCAACCGATGACGATGCCTCGGCCATCTCCGTAGAGCGAGACCAGGTTGCAGCGCCACCAGATGAGGCCGGACGGCTAGCGGGACGGGCTGGTGCCGAGTCAAAGCTGACCGAAGGGCGAGAAGGGACGCTTCTCACCGCTGAAATCGGTTTGCTTTCTGAGCGAAAGGTGGAACGGCCCGAGTGCCCACCTCCGTTCTGTGACAGTTGGAAGAAGGACATCATTTCGCGCAACTGGCCGGCTTGCGCAGACAACTCTTCAGCGGTGGCAGACAACTGTTCAGAAGCCGACGCGTTTTGCTGCGTGGCCGTGTTGAGTTGATCCATCGCCTGGTTGATCTGCGACACGCTTTGCGTTTGCTCGCCAGATGCAGCCGCAATCTCTTGCACCAACTCAGATGTCTTGTTGATCGACGGCACCATCTGGTTCAGCAAGCTACCGGCTTGTTCAGCCAGGTTCACGCTGGAGCCAGCCAATTGGCCGATTTCTTGTGCAGCCACCTGGCTGCGTTCAGCCAGCTTTCGCACTTCAGCGGCCACCACTGCAAAGCCCTTGCCGTGCTCACCGGCACGTGCTGCTTCAATGGCGGCGTTCAGGGCCAGCAGGTTGGTCTGGTAGGCAATGTCATCGATGATCGAGATCTTGGTGGCAATCGACTTCATCGCTTGCACCGTGCGTGTCACGGCCTCGCCACCTTCCACGGCTTCCTTGGAGGCCTTGGAGGCCATGCCATCGGTGACCGTGGCGTTGTCGCTGTTTTGCTGGACGGACGAGCCCATCTCTTGCAGCGACGCGGTTGTCTCTTCGACGCTGGCTGCTTGTTCCGAGGCCGATTGCGACAAGGACTGCGAGGTGGTCGACACTTGTCCAGCTGCCGCAGTCAGAGCCTCTGCTGCTGAGATCACATCAGAGATGGTGGTCACCAGTTGGTGGGTCATCCGATTCATGTCCGATTGCAAATCTGCAAACACACCGTGGTATTGGCCATCCATCGTCTGAGTCAAATCGCCCTCAGCCACTCGCTTGATGCTTGCGCTGATCTCATCGAGGTTACGCTCGGTCGATGACAGCAGATCATTCATACCCGATGCCAACACCTTCATGAACCCCTCTTCGGCGTTGACCTTGAGACGGCGGTTGAATTCGCCTCGCGATGCAGCCTGTACAACACTGGTCACTTCCGACTCAACATTAACTTCTGTTGTGCGATCAATCCACTCCAAAACAGAGCCAATGCGATGCCCGGAGCCATCAAACATAGGGGTCGCAATCAAACGGATAAACAAAGATCCAACTTTGATATCTGCACGATGCGGCTTGGTCAATTTATCGACGATGCCGCGCTGATGCGCTGGATTGCGGTGGAAGGCGTCAAAGTTTTGCCCAACCATGTTGCGCGGATCAAAATTGGGGACGACCGTGCGGAGCTCAGGCGCAATGCGACTCATCAAATCCGACACGGAATTGTTGGTGTAGCGGATCACCCCTTGTGCATCAGCAACCATGATGGAGCTCGGCACCACGTCCAACGCTTGACGAATGCGCAAATTTTCACCCGCAGCAACAGCAGCGTCCCTCAATAAGCCACGCACACGCTCGATGGTTTCGTTGATGAAGGCCTTCTTGCCAGGCAACTTGTCCATGTGAACGTCGTAATTGCCGTTGGCCAATTCGCTCACTGCATGCATGGCCATCTTTTTGACGCCG
>JBDKHX010000067.1:0-7606 GCA_039797415.1 Pseudomonadota bacterium
ACTCGAGTGTTTGCTCTGTGTATTCTTTGGCTGCGCGCAGTTCCTCGTTGCGCGTTTCGAGTTCTAGCTGGTAAAGCTCAAAGACGTCTATGAGTGTCAGGGCTTGATTGCCTGCTGAATCAAGGATCCGTTTGGCGGAAGCAATGTCACCCTGCTGAATCGCAGCGATCGCTACCCCGATCAAGTGATTCCTATTTCTATCAGACATAGCATCGGGCTGACCAGTTTTTGTAGGCTCGCTGCTCATGGGATTCAATTACTCCCTGACGAAAGAGGCGGGATCCCTTTTTGTAAAACCGCGTGCCATCGTGTGATGTCGTAATGCGTGACCACGGCGCCGCCACTCTTGCCCTTCAACTCGCTGGCATGCATCACAAACCAGCGATTTTCGGTGTCGCTGTGGCATGGGTAGGTGACCTGATACTGGGTAGCTTCTCCGTTGATCACATCCTGCAAGCCTTTCAAGACGGTCAGGCCATCAGGCCCAGGCGATCGGGCCAGAACCGCGAGGTAGTTGGCGCCGACCCCAACGCCGGATGTATCCGAGGCACCGTTGTGCTCCCCAAAATCTGACCAAGCCTGGTTCACTTGAACGATGGTGCCATGTTTGTCCAACACGGCCACATGGCAGGACAGGGAGTCGATCACGGCTTGCAGGCGCTGAGCGTCTCTCAGTCGCGAGGCGTCAATCAGGCTGACCACGGCGCGCTGAGGGGTAGAGGCCGATTCTGAATAACCCAGAATGCGGACCACATAAGGGTGGCCCGTCTCAGAGAATGATTCCTGCTCGACCGGTCCACCACCTTTCAATACATCTTGCAGGTGCGGGATGAAATTCTTGTAGTCCAGGGGATTGTTAAAGTCGCTGATGGGGCGCCCGAGATCGGTCTGACGGAATCGGAACAGCACTGCCGCCTCCGGCGTGAAGCGCAGCAACTGAAGCTGTTGATCGACAAAAATCGTTGCGATACCTGTGGCTTGAGACATGCCATCCAGGTCTGCATTGAGGGCGCTCAAGGCCTCCAATTTGCCGTTGTATTCTGAATTGACGGTATGGAGTTCTTCATTGACAGACTGAAGCTCTTCATTGGTGCTTTGTAGCTCCTCATTAGAGGACATCAATTCTTCGTTGGTCGCCTGGAGCTCTTCATTGGAGGCTTCGAGATCTTCAATCGTCGTCTGCAGCGTCAGTCGCGTTTCGGTCAACTCGTGTTCGAGCGCTGTCAGGCGAGTGAGCTCAGCCTCACTCAATGGCGCGTCGAGGTCGGTTGTGGGCGCAAAGACTGTTCGCACTCCCAACTCTTCCACAGCCAAAAGCACGCATGTTTCAGGGAGGTCGGACGTCCTGATCGGCGAGGCCTTGACGCGGACCGAGATGCCAATTCCTTCCAGTTCCAATTGCACTGGAGGTTCAGACACTTCTCTTTGTTCATTCAATGCCACATGGAAGGCATGTCCAGCGAGCGCACCGATGCGCTCCGGTAGCAGATGAATCGCATCCAGTTGCGGCGAGCCATCTTGCAAACGCAGGAACTTCTGAGTGGGGCCCCATGCATGAAGGAGCTTACGCTGAGCAGTTACCAACAAGCACAGAGGTGACAGGGTTTGAAGAATACGCCTCTGCGCAATCTCAACGAGTTTTTTTGAGCGATCTTCATGCGTGTGTCTTTCCACACGATGAGAGGGGATGCTTGTCAGCGATCGACCGAAATTGTCGGAGCGCATGATGCGCGGCTTGACTGGCATCGCCAATTGATAGATCTTGTGGCCGGAGTGCATGACTCGAAAGTCGTTTTGCACGCTACCCAATGATTCGCTGCTGCCCAGAAAGAGATAGCCTTGCGCATTGAGCGCGTATTGCAGTCTGCGCATCACCCGTTCTTGCGCGGGTACTTGCAAGTAGATCAATGTGTTGCGGCAAACGACCAGGTCAATTTTGGTAAAGGGTGGATCGTCCAGCAGGTTGTGTCGCGCAAACAGGATTTGTCGACGTAACTCGGGTTTGACCACCAACTGGTTGCCGCTGCGAGTGAAGAACTGTGAGAGGCGTTCGGGGTTGATGCTCTCGGCTGCGGTGTCTGGGTACACACCCAGGCTTGCAATGTCCAGTACCTGCTGATCCGTATCGGTGGCAAACACTTGGATGGTAGGCCACCGCTTCACCGCAGCGCAGGCCTCCATGGCAAGCATGGCCAAAGAGTAGGCCTCTTCTCCAGTGGCGCAGCCAGCACTCCAGATTCGCAGGCTGCGGCCATCGGGCCAGTCTTTGATTAGATTCTCAAGAACACTGCCAACGTAAGCAAAGGCCTCGGGCTCACGGAAAAAACTGGTGACCGGAATCAGAAGCTCACGACGTAAGGCCTCTGCCTCCTCAACGGAATGCTCCACCAATTCGGCATAGTCATTGAGGGATTCGCAAGCTGCGACCTGCATGCGGCGCTCAATCCGTCGCATCACGGTCGGGAGCTTGTAATGCCCAAAGTCGACACCGCAGTGCTCTAGCAGGCAGGCGAACAGCCGCTGTAATGCAGACTTGGCAGAAGGGGCAGCAATCAGTCCGATCGCGTGCAGGCGCCCGGCACGTCCTTGTGAGAGTGCCAGGGCTTGTGTCGCCAAGCCCTCGGGGGGCAACACAGAGTCTACCGAAGTCGAATTGATGACACTCCTGGGCATGCTGTCGAATAGCGCGGTCTCTGGTGCTTGCGCCATGACATAGCCGCCCGATTCTCTCAGGGCTGCGGCCCCAACCGAACCGTCAGAGCCCGAGCCCGACAGAACGATGCCAATGCATCGCTCGGGTTGGTGTTGACTCATCGACTTCAAAAACAAATCGATCGGCAATGCCAAACCCCTTGGCGGGCGAGGTTCAAAAACGAGGCGATCGTCTTTGATGGTCATCAAGACTCCGGCCGGCATCAGGTAGACATGATCGGGCTCAAGCGGCTGGCCGTCGATGGCTTCCAGCACCGGCAGCGCGCAATGCGGCGTCAAAAGCTCGGCCATGAGGGAGCGGTGGTCAGGCGCCAAATGCTGAAGGACCACGTAGCTTGCGTTGCTGGGTAATTTGATGCCAGCAAAGAAACGCTGCAGGGCCTCCAGTCCCCCTGCCGACGCACCCACTGCGACGATCTAAGGCTTGCCGCCACAAGGGAGTGCTGTAGGTGGGTCAATCTGATTAGGCTCTTCCAAAACAGGGCTCCCAATTGGTCATGCCTAACGACGGATTTATTTGTATCGAGAATACACTGGAACGCCGTTCGGGCAGCCCTCGTCTCGGGTTTTGTTCGCTATTCCATCGTGGGGTTATCACTGAATTCATGCTGAGTCGAATCAACCTTGAGTCCCGCCTGCCCCAGGTCGGCACCACCATCTTCACGGTGATGTCTGCACTGGCGCAGCAGCACGGCGCTATCAATTTGTCGCAAGGCTTCCCTGACTTCGATGCCCCGGCAGATTTGTTGGCGCTGTTGGATCAGCATGCGCGGGCCGGGCACAACCAATACGCACCCATGGCCGGTGTGCCCGTGTTGCGTGAGGCCATTGCGGCCAAGGTGCAAGCGCTCTACGGTGCGGCCTATCACCCGGACACCGAGGTGACCGTGACGGCCGGTGCCACGCAGGCCCTCTACACCGCGATCACAGCCATGGTTCGGCCCGGTGATGAAGTCATTGTGTTCGAGCCGGTGTACGACAGCTATGTGCCGGCCATCGAACTCAATGGCGGCACGCCTGTATTTGCACGCTTGTCATTGCCCGACTACCGCCCCGATTGGGCGCAGGTGAAAGCCTTGATCACGCCGCGCACGCGCATGATCATCCTCAACACGCCACACAACCCCACGGGCACGGTGTGGACGGCGGAGGACATGGCCCAGTTAGAGGCCCTGGTCAAAGACACCAACATCGTTTTGCTCAGTGATGAGGTCTACGAGCACATGGTGTTTGACCAGGCACGACACGAAAGTGTGATGCGCTACCCCGCTTTGGCTGAGCGCAGTTTTGTGGTCTCCAGCTTTGGCAAGACCTATCACATCACCGGCTGGAAGGTGGCTTATTGCCTGGCACCCAAAGAGCTGATGGCCGAGTTCCGCAAGGTGCACCAGTTCCTGGTGTTCACCGTGCATGCACCATCGCAATATGCGCTGGCCGAGTTCATGCAAAAGCCCGGTTGGTATGACCAATTGAAGGCCTTGTATCAAGGCAAGCGCGACATCTTCAGGCAAGCGTTGAGCAGCTCGCGCTTTGAGTTGCTGCCCTGCCAGGGCACCTACTTTCAGTGCGTCAAATACAGCGCCATCTCCGATGAAGGCGACCGCGCCTTTGTCGAGCGCTTGACGCGGGAGCACGGCGTGGCTGCGATCCCTGTGTCGGCCTTCTACAAGGGGGGTGATGACTTTGGCGTCATTCGTTTTTGCTTTGCCAAGTCCGCCACCACCTTGCAGCAGGCTTTGGAGCGTTTGATCAAGCTGTGAACAAACGGCGGGCGTGCAGCCCCAGTCCTGTGGCCACGCTGGCCAGGCGGTCGCCGCGCACGGCTTTGGCTTGCGGGAAGGCTGCTTCCAATTGGTCTGTCAGCAGTCCCAGGCCTGTTGAACCGCCCGTGAAGTAAAGCGCATCGACCTCTTCGGGCTTGAGTCCCGCCTGCTGCACCGTATCCACCGCGCACGCGACGATGCGTTTCAGGTCTGCCATCAAGGCTTGGGCGGCTTCATCGTGCACCAGGCTGCGGGTCAGGCCCCTCTCCACCATGGCCAGGTCAATCTGGGCTTGGCCTTGGGTGGCCACGTCAATCTTGGCGCTTTCAGCGCGCGAGATCAGGCCGTGTCCCAAGCGGTCATTGATGACCTTCATCAGGCGGGTGTGGTGCACGGGCTCGCCGTAAAAGCCGCCCATGTTTTTCAACTCAGCCGTGCGTGCGGGTTGGTACACCGTGTTGATCAAGTGCCAGGTGGACAGATCAAAGTACACGCGACTGGGCACAGGGCGGGGTTCAGCGCCTGCAATGCTGGGGCCGTAAGCGCCATAGCCCAGCACCGGCATGATGCTGTTGAGGGACACATGGCGGTCAAAGTCGGTGCCGGCGATGTGGATGCCGTGGTTGGCCAGGATGTCGCTGCGGCGGTCCAGATGGCGCATGCGCTCCGGGCCGACCCGAACGACTGAAAAGTCGGAGGTGCCGCCGCCGATGTCGGCCACCAGCACTTTTTGCTCGCGCTCGGCCTGTTGCTCGTAGTCGAACGCCGCGGCAATGGGTTCGTACTGAAAGCTCACGTCGGTGAAGCCTACGGCGTTCGCGGCAGTGCGCAAGGATGCTTCGGCTTGGGCATCGCGTTCGGGGTCTTCATCCACAAAGTACACGGGGCGGCCCAAAACCACTTGGGTGATCTCGTGGCCTGCAGCCGCTTGCGCTTTTTCGCGCAGGTGCCGCATGTAGGTGGTGATGATGTCCAGATATTTGACGCCGTAGCCTTCGCCCACCTCGGTGGTCTGGTCAACCAAGGCGCTGCCCAGAATGCTCTTCATCGAGCGCATCAGGCGGCCGCCGTAACCGTCCATATAGGCTTGAACGGCCGCCCGCCCGAATGTGCGAGCCAAAGGCGGCTCACTGTTGGCGGGGGCGGGGTGGGCACCGGGCGGCAAGTCATCGCGGTCGGTGCAATAAAAAACCGCCGTCGGCATGGTCAGGTGGTTGCCTTCAAGCGGAACCAGCTTCATGCCAGCGGCGGTAGAGATGGCGACGGCCGAATTGGACGTCCCGAAGTCAATGGCGCAGTAAGTCATGGCGCCAGTGTGCCGCAAGTTGCGGCACCGTCGAATGTTTACGGCTTCTTATAGGGCGTTGTGACCAGCTTGAGACCGTTAGCGAGTTGAGTGTTGAAGAACCAGGGGTCTTCGTAATAGTCCAAACTTCTCAGGTAGCGGGTGATGTTCAAGGATGCGTTGATGCCTTGGTAGACGTCGCCTGCTTTAACTGATGTGATTTTGCCCGATGTTGAAATTGTGCTCAACACAATGCCAAATGATTTTTTCGCAAAATCCACGGTTTTCATTTCATCGCCGTTGCTAGAACAATTACCTTTGGATCCATTGATTCCAGGCGTCCTCGGACAAACAATGGCGGAAACCAACTCACGTTGCCCATTGATAGATTGTTGACTCCAGACTCGGCTGAGAATGTTCATCTTGTTGACGCCATCAATCCATTCGGCCATGTTTTCACCGGTCGACAGGTTGATGCGCTTCAAACTGTAGGCGTTGGGCTCCTGATCGTCGTAGTCGAGGTTGCGTTGCTGGGTGATCAGGTAAGGCGTGCGTGTTTCAACGCTATTGGCGGTTGTGACCTTGTGCCACATGCCGATAGGAGTTTGAGGCTGTTTTGTCCCACCGTTTTCAAACAAGGTCACCAGCGCTGTGGTATTGACATTTGGATTCTTGTTAACAGAGTAAGCCGCTTCCAAGCTACCTTCAGCGCGCACCACCACGTAATCAGTCGATTGGTGACTGATGTATATCTTGGCGCTGGCCATTTTGTCCGTAATACTTTCGATTCGCATCAAGTCGGTGAATGGCTCGTCTGCATTGCCAGTTGGGCCGTAAACGACCCGATCACCATTTGTGAAGTAAACGTGTTTGTGATCGTTTGTGCCTTTGTTCGAGAGTGCCCGGAGCATCGGCGATCCATTCGACGCCCAACTTTGCATTTGACGCCGATGTTTCATAAGTGCCGGTCGAGCCAATCAGAATCGGGCTGGTGCTGATCACTTCGCTCAAGGTCGGCGAGTAGACTTTCAATTGGGTCGTCCCGCTGTCAAGCCCATCCTGGGCGAGTACCCCGGTCAATGCCCCGCTGTCGTAGATGAAGCGCACAATTTGCGAGGGCTTGATCAGCGGCAAATAAGACTGTGCGCGTGCCCCGTCGGTGGTTTCACCTGTTTTGACGATGCGAACCACATTGTCACTGGCGTTGCTGCAAGAGCCGTCATCACCTGCGGTCATGACAAATACAGCCGCTGCCGAGCCATCTCGGGTGATCGAGTGAGAACCTGTGATTGAGCAGGCAACGGTACTTGGGGACAAGGGCATTTGCGTGAATGCACTACCCCGAGATAAATCAATCTCAAAAAGTTTGTTGTTTTTTATTAGTACGAGTGAGCCGTTGCCGACCAGTTTGTCAACGTAGTAGCGTCCGACAATCTTGTCGTCAATCTTTTTCCCCTGATTGTCGAGGATGTCTTCTTTGACATCGACCTTGCTCACTGTGGACTTCTGGGTAACGGTCCATTGGTCTGTGAACGGGGTGCTGGACTCAAATGTTTGGCCTTCTATCGCCTTTTGGCTGCGGCCATCAATGATGTTCAAGCGGTAAACCGGTGGTTTGCCGTCAAGCCGAACACTGCTTTCAGCCACAAAGTAGGGCTCATCAGCGCTAGAGAAGTCGGCCGCAGTTGGAGCAGGAGGCGGCTTGACCGGCTCTGAGCCCTTATCCGAGGCAGTCGCAGCCGCCGCTGGCGCGTCCTTGCCGCCTCCACCGCAAGCGGTCAGCAACGTCAGGCTACTCAGCAAGCTGAGGGTCAGGGTGTTCAGTCCTGGACGGAGGGCGTGGCGT
>JBDKHX010000068.1:0-6643 GCA_039797415.1 Pseudomonadota bacterium
TTCCTTTGAAATCAATTCAACGTAGCAACTGCAGTACAAAAACTCAAACGGGCCGTTGAGCCGCCAGAAGTCGCCAAACTTGGCCACGGCACCCGACTTGGCTTGGTAGTCTGCATAGATTTCGTAGATGCCGCGCGTGCACAGCGGGATGCTCATCCCCATGGCGATCTGATGTGCATCGAAGATGCGGCAAACCCGGCCGCCCATCTGGTTGCTCAACTCTTTCATGAAGTCGATCAACTGTTTGTCAGACAGGTCGTCGCCGCTGAACCCTTTGGCCTGCCGATAAGCCCTGATTTGCTCGGGGTTGAAATGCACCTTCAACACCACGCGCAATTCATCACAGGTCAGCAATACGGTGGCGATGTAGCGGGTCAGTACTTGTCCAAGGCTGTGATCTACGGGTGTAGATACCAGTGTGACGGGACTGTCGTCAAAGTACTGCTGGGCTTGCACCCGGAGACATCACGCAATAGCTCGCGCAAGCTGTCTTTGGATGCTTGGAGATTGTCTTCAGTATCCATGGCACCATCCTGAATGAGCCACAACCACAGGCAGACGTCCGACCGGAAATCTTGACCGTTGCTGCAGTTATAGGCTCATTCACATCGTGGATGTGTGAACGGATTGTGAACAAGGATGACTGATCCCTGTCAGACGTGACTTGCTGCCGTTTTGGCTCAATCGCCCAAGTCTTGCAGCAGGCTATCGACAGCGCGTTGCATCAGGTTGCGATCTTCCAGGCTGGTGGCCAGACCTTCGGCGCGCAGCCGCTCCAAGGCTCTGCGCGTGAGCGAGTGCATGCGGCCGGCGTGGTCGCTGGAGAACATGAAGAACTGGCGGTTGCCGCTGAACCAAAGCAGGTGAGCCGAAGTCCATTTGCCCTGCATGAACAGTTTGCACCAGCTGCCTTTTTGCAGTGAGTCAATCCATTCGCTGGCGCTGGTATCTGTGCCGCTGTTTTGTGCATCGTCACCAAATGACATGGGCACCGTTGGCAGAGACCCGACGTTGGTGTCCAGTACTTGTTTGCGCAATGCATGTTCGAAAGGCTCGTCGTCCGGCGCGTCCATTTCGTCTTGCATCTGGCGCACCAGTTCTTCCGGCGTGGGCTCGGCTTTGGGCTTGGGTTGTGCGCGCAAGAACTTGGTGTGGATGATCATCATTTCATCCAGAATGGCTTCGCGTTGGCCCTGCGGCAGGTCAATCATGGCCATGCCTTTTTGAACCCGTTGGATCAAGCCTGGCAGGGTGCGGCGCAGGGCGTCGCGTTCCTGTGGTGTGGCAGGGCGCTGTAGGCTTTGCAGCAGGTCGTCAACCGTTGCCAGCATGTCCTGGGCTTCTTGATCATCATGCCCAAATGTGGCCATGGTGTGCGCCAACACATCCACCCAAGGGCCGCTGAGGAATTCTCGGATGCGGTCGCTGACTTTGGTTGCGGCCAATTGATGCGAGATCTGCTGCTTCAGGATGGGCTTCAGTGCTTGCCGCTGATCCGCCACCTCCAGTTCAGTCACAGCCTGTTTGGAGGGCTGCAACTCATGATGAGATTGCTCTTCGATGAAGCCTTGAACCTGCTGCAGTGCTGCGTCATAGTGTGCAGATTGGGGGGCAGGGTGGTGCGCCAGTTGATGGATCAATGGCTCCAGGAAGCGCAAGAAGCTTGACAGGCCAATGTGCTGGTCTTGTTCGGAATAGCCGTTGGCATAAGAGGCCACTTCGTTCAGCAGGCGCCAGGCTGGGTGTTGGTCGGTCCGTGCCACGCGAGGATCATGGACGGCGGCCCTCAACACAGACGGTTGCAACCGACCGATCACGTTTTTCACGGCTGGCTGCAGCTCTTCATCTTTGACCATCTGTTCAAAGATGCGGGCCAGCAAGGCCATGGTTTGTGGATCGCTTTGGGCTGGCTTGGGGGCTGGCGCCATGGCGTGGGGTGCACTTTGCAGATGATGCAAAGCATGGTCCAGCGAGGTTGACACCATGGTGGCTGGCATGCCCTTGGCCATCAATTGCTGTGCTGGAATGCGATTGAGCAGGTTGGTGAGCGCCCCCGGTTGGGTGACGTTCACATCCGATGTCTTGGGTTTACGTGGCGCAGTGACCGCCTGGTAGGCCAAGGGCTCAAAGCCTTGTTGGCGGATGGCGTCACAGGTCTCGGTGTAAAAAGTGCGGAGTACCTCAGCCAGGGTTTTGGCACCCATGCGCAGCAGCAGGTTGCGTGCTTCTCCCGAGAGATCCAATTCCGCTGTCGATTGGCTCAGCGCATTGGCAAAGACGGCGGGCCTGAACGGGTTGGCCTCGGGGCGCAGGTTTTTTTCGCCCTGCAGCGTGGCTGAAAAGGCCTGCAGCTCTTTCCATTCCCATTCGGCTTTCAGGTCGATCAGCTGAACGGTTCGAGACACCTCGATTTCCTTTTCAGCCTCTGACTCATCCACCAGCGTGAGTTCTTCCAGCTTGAGGTCACTCAGGCTGTGGGGGCTGGTGCCAGCTCGCTCGGTGGACTCGACGCCAGCCTGGATGTGGAAGGCCAATCGGGCCTCCAGCATGGTGCGTTGGCGCTGCAAGGTTTCCATCACCTGAAAAAGCAGGTTGCGGTCGTGCGCCAGTTTCAAATCGGTGTTGCTCGAACGCAGTGTTGCCAGCGTTTGGTCCATCCATTGACACACCAAGCCCGGGACGCGCCCTAGCGTTGTCTGGACGTGGTGGAGGTAATGGGGGTTTGCAGCCATTTGACCATCCTAGGGATTTTCCACCAAGTGAAAGCCGTGAAGTGGCTCACACAAACCGCCCAATTCAGCGGGTTCGGCCACGACTTGGCACGGCGGGCATGCTCTTCAACGCGGAATAGGGTGTGTTGGCCCCTGCTTATCTCGCTAAAGATTTCCAGCCACTCCTCAAGAATGACGTTCATACAGCAGTACTTCGCCTCCTTCTTATGTCAGACGAGAGTTCACAAGACAAACAGTTACCCGCGTCAGAGCGGAAACTGAAAAAAGCCCGGGAAGAGGGCCAAGTCGTTCGCTCGCGTGATTTGGGTCACTTCCTGGTGATCCTGGCCGCCACAGGTGTGCTGATGGGCCTGACTCCGGTGTGGATGGATCGCCTGCAAGACCAAATGACGACGGGCTTCCGCTTTGATGCGCGCACGGTCGCGGCGCCCGACATGATGATGGAGCGTCTGGTCACATTGAGCATGCAGGCCCTTTGGATGGTTGTGCCTTTCGGTCTGGGTGTGGCTTTGGCCTCCGTGGCCGCTGGTGTGTTGTCCGGTGGCTGGGTCATGTCCTTCAAGGTGCTGGCCCCCAACTTTGGCAAATTGAACCCCATCTCTGGCATCGGTCGCCTGTTTTCAAAACAGCAGTTGATTGATGCCTTGAAGTCCTGTTTGTTGGCTTTGATCCTGGGGGCAGCAGGTGCGATGTTTTTGTCCAAAGTCTGGCCAGACATGGTTCAGCTACTGGATCGCGCCTTGCCCATGGCCATCCACGATCTGGGGGTGACCATTGGTCAGGTGCTGGGTTCGATGTTGTTGGTAATGGCCGCTTTTGCGTTGCTGGACTGGCCTTTGCAGCGCTTCTTGTTTGCTGAGCGCATGAAGATGAGCCATCAGGACATGAAGGACGAGCACAAACAGCAAGAAGGCAACATGGAAGTCAAGGGACGCATCAAGCAACGGATGCGTGAAATGGCTCGCAAGCGTATGCTGGCAGCTGTGCCGCAAGCTGATCTGGTGGTGATGAACCCCACCCACTACGCCGTGGCACTGAAGTACGACGAATCCAGCATGGGCGCCCCTCGCGTGGTGGCCAAGGGGCTGGATTTACTGGCTTTCCGCATTCGCGACATCGCGACCGAGAACCGCGTACCCGTACTGGAAGCACCACCCCTGGCGCGTGCCCTGTACGCCAATACCGAAGTCGATGCCGAAGTACCCATGGCCCTGTACAGCGCCGTGGCACAAGTGTTGGCCTATGTGTATCAACTGAAGGCGGCCCTGATCGGTCAGGCGCCTATGCCCGGCAACATGCCTGATCTGGATGTGCCAGCCGCATTGGACCCTCTGCAATCAGCCAAGCTCAAAGAGCAGGTTGAGGCGGAAGCCGGTGTGATGAGCAGCGTGGAGACTGAGTGATGAACCCCTGGCTTCAAAAACTGCAAATGGCCATGAATGGCCAGGCCAAAAACACCCAAGCCATGCTGGCGCCCATCGTGGTGGTGTTTGTGCTGGCCTTGATGGTCTTGCCTTTGCCAGCCTTTGTGCTGGACATCTTCTTCACCTTCAACATCGCCACGGCCTTGATGGTGATGATGGTCGCCGCCACCATGTTGCGCCCGCTGGACTTTGCGTCCTTTCCATCGGTGTTGCTGTTGACCACCTTGCTGCGCTTGTCGCTGAACGTGGCCTCAACTCGGGTGGTTTTGATGGAAGGGCACACCGGCACCGGTGCTGCAGGCCGGGTGATCGAGTCCTTTGGCCACTTCCTGATTGGTGGCAATTTTGCGGTTGGTTTGATCGTGTTCGCCATCTTGGTGGTGATCAACTTTGTGGTGATCACCAAGGGTGCAGAACGTATCGCTGAAGTGAGCGCCCGTTTCACCTTGGACGCCATGCCTGGCAAACAAATGGCGATTGACGCCGATTTGAGCGCCGGCCTGATCGACGAAAAGGAAGCCAAGCGCCGCCGCCGTGAAGTTGGTGAAGAAGCCGAATTCCATGGCTCCATGGACGGTGCGTCCAAATTCGTGCGTGGTGACGCGGTCGCCGGCATCCTGATCTTGTTCATCAACATCATTGGCGGCTTCGTGATTGGTGTGGTCCAACACGATTTGTCGCCAGGCGATGCGGCCAGCTCCTACGTGTTGCTGGCAGTCGGTGACGCGCTGGTTGCACAAATTCCCGGCTTGCTGATCTCGGTGGCCTCTGCGATGGTGGTGTCCCGTGTCGGTAAAGACCAGGACGTCGGCCAGCAGATCATGGGTCAGATGTTGGCCAACCCCAAGGTCATTGGCGTGGCTGGCGGCATCATCGGTTTGTTGGGTGTGATCCCAGGTATGCCGTCCTTGATCTTCCTGCCCATTGGTGGAGGCTTGGGCTACGCCGCCTGGCGTCTGGCTGAAAAGCAGGAACTGGCTCGCAACGCACCCAAACCGGTCGAAAAACCAGCCGAGGTGGCCAACCCCAATGGCGAAGCCTCGTGGGAAGACTTGCAGCCTGTGGACACCCTGGGCCTGGAAGTGGGCTATCGCCTGATTCAGCTGGTTGACAAAGACCGTGGTGGTGACTTGCTCAACCGGATCAAGGGAGTTAGGCGTAAATTCGCGCAAGAAGTCGGCTTTTTGCCGCCATCTGTCCACATTAAAGACAATTTGGAGCTTCGCCCAAGCTTCTATCGCATCACCCTGCGCGGTGCCGTGGTGGGTGAGGGTGAGGTGTTCCCGGGCATGTTGATGGCCATCAACCCCGGTCATGTGACCAATCCGATACAGGGCGCTGCGGCCATTGACCCGGCATTTGGCCTGCCCGCAGTTTGGGTAGATGAAAGACAAAAGGATGCCGCGCAAATGGCGGGTTACACGGTCGTTGATCCCTCGACTGTGGTGGCCACTCATCTTTCACACTTAATGCAACTCCATGCAGCCAAGTTGCTGGGCCGGGTAGAGACCCAGCAGTTGGTGGAGCATGTGACGAAGTTGGCCCCAAAACTCATAGAAGACGTGGTTCCCAAGATGATTGGCATCGCTACCTTGCAAAAAGTGTTGCAGTTGCTCCTCGAAGAGGGGGTGCACATCCGCGACATGCGTTCGATCATTGAAACGATGGCCGAACAGACGGCCCTGTCACCCGGTGTGGCCAATGACCCGAGCGAGCTGTCCCGGCGCATCCGTGTGGGCCTGGCCCCAGCCATCGTCCAACAGATTTATGGCCCGGTTCGTGAGCTGGACGTCATCGCCATCGAACCCGATCTGGAACGCTTGCTGACCCAGGCCCTGACCGGCGCCAGCGGCCCCATGCTCGACCCCGGTGTGGCTGACCACCTGACTCGCCAGGCGGCTGACGCGTCGCAACGCCAAGAAAACCTCGGCCATCCAGCTTGCTTGCTGGTGCCTGACTCGATTCGCCCCATGGTGGCCCGCTTGCTCAAGCGCGCTGCTCCCCGCCTGAAGGTGCTGGGGCACAGTGAAATTCCTGAGACTCATTCGATTCGCATCGGTACCCTGATCGGAGGCCACGCATGAACGTCAAACGCTTTATCGGACGCAATTCTCGCGAAGCCATGCAAAAGGTCAAAGCGGCCTTTGGAGATGATGCGGTTGTGCTGTCCACCAAGCCCGCCCCTGAAGGCGGCATCGAAGTGCTGGCCATGGCCGGTGACAGCGTCCCTGCGATCGAGTCCTATCCGCTGGACCGCTCAGAGCCTGTTGCTGCACGTGCCGAACCTGTGCGCCTGCCTGTGAGCAAGCCAGCCACCGGCACGGTCAATCACGAACTGCCCATTCAGAAAGAGGCTCAGCCCAAGGCTGCCGCTCAAGGTCTGGGTGGCACCATGTCCAACCTGGCCAGCACCGTGCAAGACGACGTCAAGCAACTGGCCATGAGCACCTTGTCCTTCCAGGACTATGTGCGTGAACGCATGCTCAA
>JBDKHX010000069.1:0-6628 GCA_039797415.1 Pseudomonadota bacterium
GAAGCGCTGGTCATCACCCCAAACGGTTTGCATACAGCCAGGGGGCAGGGGGCCTTCAATGGTCAACACGCCTTTTTGATGGGGCGCGGTCAGCTCTTCCCCTGTTTGCTCGTTGAGCAGCTTCACGTCGTAACCCAGCATGGGGATGCCGGGTGAGCCGAGCTTGGTTTGCTGGCTGGCATCGATGCCGCGCGCCAAGCTGAGGATGGGCCAGCCGGTTTCCGTCTGCCAGTAGTTGTCGATGATGGGCTTGCCAATCGCATCGCCAATCCACTTGGCTGTGGGCTCGTCCAACGGTTCACCAGCCAAAAACAGGTGCCGCAGGCTGGACAGATCATGCCGTTTGAGGCAATCGGGGTCTTGCTTTTTGAGCACGCGGATGGCCGTGGGCGCTGAGAACATCACGCTGACTTTGTACTTTTCAACCAGCGACCACCAGATGGCGGCGTCTGGCCGAATGGGCAAGCCCTCATAAATGATGGTGCTCATGCCGGCCAGCAGGGGGCCGTAGACGATGTAGCTGTGGCCCACCACCCAACCAATGTCGCTGGCCGAGAAAAAGGTCTCGCCTGATTTGCCTTGGTAGATGTGTTCCATCGACGCAGCCAGGGCGACGGCATAACCCCCCGTATCCCGCTGCACGCCCTTCGGTTTACCCGTGGTGCCGCTGGTGTACAAGATGTAGCTAGGGTGTGTGGACTCCACCCATTCGCAAGGCACCATGGCGTCCATATGTAGCTTGCGGGCCAGGGCGTAGTCCACATCTCGGGGGGTGATCATCTCGGCAGGCGCCAGCCCGCGGTTGACCAGCACCACATGCGACACCTTGTGCGTGGACAGCTTGAGGGCCTCGTCCAGCAAAGGCTTGTAGGGGATGACCTTGCCGCCACGTGAGCCCGCATCAGCGGTGACGATCACGGTGGGGCAGGCATCATCGATGCGACTGGCCAAAGCCTGAGAGGCAAAGCCGCCGAACACGACGCAGTGGATGGCCCCGATGCGCACGGTCGCCAGCATGGCGATCACGGCTTGCGGAATCATCGGCATGTAGATCAGAACGCGGTCGCCCTTGCTGACCCCCATGCTTTGCAGCACGGCGGCCATGCGCTGCACCTCAACGTGCAACTGACCAAAGCTGAGAACCTGTTCTTTGCCTGTTTCAGTGGAGACGTGGATCAGCGCTGGCTGATCAGGGTGGGCGGGAACATGGCGGTCCACTGCGTTGTGGCACAGGTTGGTCTGACCACCAACGAACCATTTGGCCATGGGGGCCTGGCTGTAGTCGCAAACTTGGTCGAAAGGCTGATGCCAGTCGATGCGGGTGGCCTGTTCGCGCCAAAAAACGTCACGGTCGGCAACAGAGCGCCGATACGCTGCGGCGTAGTCCATATGCGGGGTCTCCTCTAGCGTCAGGTCTGTTGCCCAACGTCTGATGTGGTGTTTGTTGTCATACTAGGTACGTCAAACACCCCGCATACAGGGGGGTAACCCCATATTTGAGGGGTTACCTAAAATGTTGTCGCGTTTTGTTCCTAAATGAAAACGGCTGCGCGGCGCAGAACGAACAGCCCGACGACGCACAAACCGGCCACAACGGCCCACTTGAGGATCTGCATGGCGCGCTGCCGCCAGACCGTGTTTCCGGTCAGTGCAAACAAGCCCATGGACAGCAAAAAGCCCAGGCCCATGGCCATGAGAACGAGTCGAAGAAGGGCCATGGGGGTTTGCTTTGCTAGACGGTGATTACCAGGCTGGCGCCAGTTCAACCATGCCCTTGGGGGCTTTGGCTTCGTCAGCAAAGGTGACGATTTCGTAAGCATCTGGCTGTTGCAGCAAAACGTGCAGCAGCTTGTTGTTCAAGGCGTGGCCAGACTTGTAGGCGCTGTAGGCCGCCAGCAGGGGGTGCCCCACCACATACAGGTCGCCAATCGCATCCAGGATCTTGTGTTTGACGAATTCGTCGTCGTAACGCAGGCCATCGCTGTTGAGCACGCGGTAGTCATCCACCACGATGGCGTTTTCCATGCTGGCACCCAGGCCCAAACCGCGAGACCGCATCAGCTCCACATCCTTGGTGAAGCCAAAGGTTCGGGCACGGGCGATGTCGCGCTTGTACTGGCCGGTGGCAAAGTCAAACTCGACGCGTTGGCCGGTTTGGTCCACAGCAGGGTGGTCAAAGTCGATCTCGAACGACAGCTTGTAGCCGTGATACGGGTCAAGGCGGGCCCACTTCAGGTTGCGGCCTTCGCCTTCACGGATTTCAACCGGCTTGAGGATGCGGATGAAGCGCTTGGGCGCCTTTTGCAGCTCAATGCCAGCGCTTTGCAGCAGGTATACAAACGCAGCCGACGAGCCGTCCAGAATTGGGACCTCTTCAGCTGTGATGTCGATGTAAACGTTGTCCAGCCCCAAGCCGGCACAGGCCGACATCAGGTGCTCAATGGTGTTGACCTTGGCCGCACCGGGGTCGCCACCCGGCGAAATGGTGGTGGCCATGCGGCAGTCGCACACCGCTTGGGTGTTGACGGGAATGTCGACCGGCTCAGCCAAGTCCACCCGGCGAAACACAATGCCGGTGTCCACAGGGGCAGGGCGCAAGGTCAGTTCGACGCGCTGGCCACTGTGCAGGCCCACGCCCACGGCGCGAGTCAGGGATTTGAGGGTGCGTTGTTGCAGCATGGGCGCAATTATCGCGGCAGTGCAGCATTTGTGCAGACAAAAACAAAAAAGCCCGCGATAGCGGGCTTCTATCTCACAGCGTGTGCGTTCGGTCCCCGTGCGCAAACCCGATCGCATCAAACCAGGGGCCTTTGACAAAACCGATGACTTTGAACAACTCGCCCATTTCATGCTCGGTGATCAGCATCTGCACCGCTGCGCGGGTTTTGAAGTCTGCGGCTGTGGGTTTCTCGATGGGACGCGACACCGCTTCGAGCAAGCCGCAGTTGGTCAAAAAGCGCCCTTGGCTGGTGTAGCCCAGCACTTCCCAGCCGGCATCTTGGCCGGCTAAGGCCACACCCGTGAAGTTGACGTGTGCGGTGATGTCCTTTTCACCCACGGCAGTCAAGGGGTCGGGATCACTTTGGTGTCCTTGGTGACACATCAAAGTGCCGCCGCTTCGCTGAGGCAGGTAAAACTCGCTTTCAGGGAAGCCGTAGTCCATGAAAAAAGCCGCGCCTTTGCCCATGCGTTGTGCCAAGGTGGTGATGAATGCGTGGGCGGGCTCGTGGGTTTCTGTCACCGTACCGGGGGCGAATTGGTGATCGGGCTCTTCGCAAGGGGGGCGCGTGCCAGATGCGGCGGCACGGTCGGCCCATACAAAAACCGGGGTGTCGCCAGGGCTGTCAGGCGCGACGCTGACGCCGCGCTCCAGCCATTCTGCGCCTGTCCAGTTCAGCAGCTTGACGGGCATGGCGTCCAGCACCTCGTTGCCCACCACCACGCCGTCAAATTGATCGGGCAGGCTGTCTGCCCAGATCACCTTGTGGGCCAACTCAGGCTGTTGCTTGATGATGCGCTGGTGCTGGCGGTCCCGCAGGGTGCCCGACAAGTCCACGATGGTGTAACGCTTGATGCGGTCGCCCAGCACGCTGAGCAACTGCTCGGCCAAAGCGCCCGTGCCCGCGCCAAATTCCCAGATCTCGTCGGTGCCGGTGGCTTCCAGCGCCTGGCCCACTTGGCGGGCCAAGGTTTCGCCAAACAAGGGGGTCAACTCAGGCGCGGTCACAAAGTCACTGCCGTCCTGGGGGATGCGGCCCAGCACCCGCTTGCCGCCGCTGTAGTAGCCCAAGCCTGGGGTGTACAGGGCCAGCTCCATGTAACGGTCAAACGGGATCCAGCCCTGATGACGCTTGATTTCGTCGGCAATCATCCGTGCCAAGGGGTGGCCGGGCAGGTGGGCGGACACTACACTGTGGTCCGCGTTATCGGGTGTACGGGGGGCGCTCATGCCACCCATTGTAGGAACCATGTCAAACACAGCCATCAACCCGTCACAAGCCAGCCCGCGTGGGGTGGTTTTGGTCACCGGTGCAGCCCGACGTTTGGGGCGCACGGTGGCCTTGCATCTGGCTCAGCAAGGGTGGGATGTGGCCGTGCATTGCCGCAACTCGCTGGATGAGGCTCAAGCCACGGCGGCAGCCATTGAAGCTGCCGGTCAGCGTGCTGTGGTGTTGCAGGCCGATCTGTCTGATGAGGCCGCTGCGCGAGCCTTGTTGCCACGGGCTGCAGCTGCGCTGGGTCGCGTCACGGCGGTGGTGAACAGTGCCTCCACCTTTGAATACGACAACGCAGTGTCTTTCAGCTACGCGCAGTTGGACAAGCACATGCGCGCCAACACCGCGCCAGCCATCATCTTGTCGCAGGCCCTGGCTGATCACGTTCAAGCCCAGCGCGATGCCGGTGATGCGGCGGCCGAGGGGGCGGTGGTCAACTTGCTGGACCAAAAGCTGTGGAACCCCAACCCCGATTTTTTGAGCTACACCTTGTCCAAAGCCGCGCTGGAGGCTGCCAACACCTTGTTGGCGCTGAGCCTGGCGCCGCGTGTGCGGGTGGTGGGTGTGGCCCCTGGTTTGACCTTGACCAGCGAATGGCTGCAAGGCGAGAAGTTTGAACAACTGCATCGGCAGTCGCCCCTGGGGCGCTCGTCGACGCCGGAAGACGTGGCTGCGACTGTGGCCTTTGCGTTGACCAACCGGTCCATCACCGGGACGACCTTGCTGGTCGATGGTGGGCAACACCTTCAGCGGTTTGACCGCGATTTTTCAATGATGTGAGCGCAAACGGAGCCCGTCCTATGTCCTTGACCAAAGGCAACCAAACCCTGAACCTGACCGGCCTGCGCTTTGACGCCAATCTGGGCGTGCTGGATCACGAAAAAACCGCACCCCAGCCCATCATGGTCGACGCCGAGCTGAACATGGGCAGCCAGCCCCTGTTGCCCAGTGACGATGACCTGATGCACGTGCTGGACTACCGCCGTGTGCGCACCATCATCATCGAAGAATGCACAGCCCAACACGTCAACCTGTTGGAGACTTTGATCGGCAAGTTGTGCAAACGCTTGATGGACTTGCCCGGCGTGCTGGGCGTGCGCGTCAAAATTGCCAAGCTGGAAATTTTTGACGACTGCGAAGTCGCCATCCGGATGGAAACCGGTCAGTGGTGAGCCATTCTTGATCTCGGCATAGGGTGAGGCCTCGCCCATCACGATCATGGCGACCAGGCTGATTGCCCATCTCGACATGGATGCGTTTTACGCCTCTGTCGAGCTGCTGCGTTACCCGCAACTGCGCGGCCAGCCCGTGGTGATTGGTGGCCGGCGTGACCACCATCCCGAGCAATTGGCTGATGGCACTTGGCGCTACGCCCGCCTGCGGGATTACGTCGGGCGCGGCGTCATCACCACATCGACCTACGAGGCCCGTGCCCTGGGTGTGCACTCAGGCATGGGCATGATGAAGGCCGCAGCCCTGGCGCCAGATGCCATCCTGCTGCCGGTCGATTTTGATGCTTACCGACACTACTCCCGCTTGTTCAAAGCGGCTGTGTTGACCATCGCCCCAGTGATGGAAGACCGGGGCATCGACGAAATCTACCTGGACCTGACTGATGTGGACGGCGTCCATGCGCGCACCCCGGATGACCCCTGGGCAGGTGTGCGAGACGTCGCTCAGCGCATCAAAGATGCGGTCAAAAACGCGACCGGTTTGAGTTGCTCCATCGGCATCACGCCCAACAAGCTACTGGCCAAGCTGTGCTCAGACCTCGAAAAACCCAACGGCTTGACCGTGTTGATGGCCGAGGACATCGAGTCGCGCATCTGGCCCTTGCCCGTCAAACGCATCAACGGCATCGGCCCCAAGGCGACCGAGCGCCTGCACGAATTGGGTATCCAAACCATTGGTGAATTAGCCGGGGTGAGTCTGGACTGGTTGATCGAGCACTTTGGCGGCAACTATGGCCAGTGGCTTTTCAATGCTGCTCGCGGGCAGGATGACCGCCCGGTGGTGACCTACCGAGAGGCCAAATCCATGAGCCGGGAGACCACCTTTGAGCGTGATCTGCACCCCAAACAGGATCGGGAGCGCTTGGGGCAGGTCTTCACCAAGCTGTGTGAGCAAGTTGCCGCCGATTTACTGCGAAAAGGCTACGTGGGGCGTACCGTTGGCATCAAGTTGCGCGACGATGCGTTCAAAACCGTCACCCGCAGCGTCACCTTGCCCCAAGCCACACGCGACGCGGCCACCATCCGCCATTGGGCCGGGCAATGCCTCAAGACCGTGCCGCTTGACCGGCGCTTGCGCCTACTGGGCGTCAAGGTGGAGAGCCTGCAAAAAGGTGACGCGCCAGAGCCCATTCGTGAGAAAGAACCCCAAACGCTACCCTTGTTTGATGGGGTTTGAGCGCTGAATCGTCCAGTTTGGGCGCATTTCGACAAGGTTTGCCCCCCTATTTGGCGGCAGATCGGCGAAAATCGCGCCCCATGAATGACGCCGCCCGTACCCCCCACCTCCATTCCGCTGACCTGGCCGAAGCCCATCACCTGGACGATGCCATGGCCGTGGCCAGCGCTGCCCTGGCTGCGGAAGCCGCGCACCATGGCGAAGCCGCCAACGACGAAGCCGAG
>JBDKHX010000070.1:0-6585 GCA_039797415.1 Pseudomonadota bacterium
TTGCGGCTGACAGTCTGGTGATACCGCAACCCGACCAGCACTTGCTGCTCAGCGTTGGTTACGTCACCAATGGGGGTGAAGGTGATCGTTTCAAAGTATGGACTTTCTTCTTTGCCGTCTGGCTCAGGGGCCACGTCCAAGCCTTTATCGCCCTGCCAGGTCCCGATCAATGCGCTCAAAGGACCGTAATCCATCTCGACTTCGTCTGCCATGCACATCCTCAACTGAAGGTTATGGGGTAGCCGTTATCGTAGATCAAGTACCCAAAATCTCGTAATAGTTGTGGAATCGCCCCCAATTACCAACCATACGCGTGCACCTTTTGTGGGAGTATCAACGTCAGCAGTTGTTCGCATTTTTGCCACTTTACGTAAGGCAAGCGGGTATGAGCAAGACGATCCTGATCGTTGACGATTCGATGACTTTCCGTCAGATCGCCAGCATGACACTGACCAAAGCGGGTCACACGGTGATTGAAGCCGTGGATGGTGTCGATGGCTGTGCCAAGTTGGCCACGCCAAAAATAGACCTCATCATCGCGGACATCAACATGCCCCGCATGGATGGCATTGAGTTCGCCAGAAACGCCAAAGCATCGAACCACAAATTCACGCCCATTTTGATGATCACCACCGAGTCGCGTGACGAGATCAAAGCAGAAGGCAGAGCCATTGGGGTCAAAGGCTGGTTGATCAAACCGGTCAAGCCCTCTCAATTGCTGGAAGCCGTAGCCAAACTGTGCCCTTGAATCACTGGTGAGCCATGAGCAAAATCATCTTGGTCGTTGACGACTCTGATACCTTCCGTACCGTTGCCCGCATGGCTTTGAGCAAAGCGGGGCATACCGTGATCGAAGCACAAGACGGCCTGGAAGCTTGCGCCAAGCTTTCGGCCCCAAAAATTGACTTGATCGTCAGTGACATCAACATGCCCAAGATGGATGGCATCGAGTTTGCCAAACGGGTGAAAGCCTCAGCGCACAAGTTCACGCCGATCTTGATGATCACCACAGAATCCCGCAGCGAGCTCAAGGCCGAAGGCCGTGCAGCCGGCGTGCGGGGCTGGATCGTCAAACCCTTCCAGCCCTCACAATTGTTGGAAGCTGTGAACAAACTGTGCGGTTGATCAGCGCATCTTGAGCTGAGAGACGCGGCTGAGCGCCAAGCCCGCTGCAGCCGTTCGGGTCTCCACACCCAGCTTCTGGAAGATGTGTTCCATCTGCTTTTTGACCGTGGCAGGGCTGGACCCGAGGATGTCACCGATGTCCCGGTTGGTTTTACCTCTCACCACCCAATAGAGCACCTCGCCTTCACGCGCCGTGAGGGTGAACTCCTGCGTCAACGCTTCAATCGCAGCCTGATCCGAGGTCTCGCTCATGACCAGCAGCCACTCGTCGTCGCCTGTCTGCTGGTGCAAGGTAAAGGTCAAGCGGCCATTGGCCTGATTCACAAACCAAGTGGGAGGCGCACCTGCTGGGGCCGTTGACACACTCAACCGAGCCTGCACCGCTTGCTGAACCCAAAGGAGCAATTCCTGCGGTGCCACCCCGTCCGGTGCCTCAAAGTACCGACGCAACAGTTGGCGAGCCAGTGAGGTCTGCCAAGGTAGCCGCCCATCCGTCAGGCACACCGTCACCGAGGCGTGCCCAAAGGCATCCAGCGCGTTACGCGCTTGACTGGCTTGTCTGGCGCCTTGCATATGGGCCTGGATGCGGGCCATCACTTCACGCGGCCGCAAGGGCTTGACGACGTAATCGATGCCACCGGCCTCAAAGGCACACACCACATGCTCGGTCTCGGTCAAGCCGGTCATGAACACGATGGGGATGTGACTGGTTTCCGCCTGGGCTTTGAGTCGGCGGGCCACTTCAAAGCCATCCATGCCAGGCATCAGGGCATCCAGCAAAATGATGTCAGGCACGGCCTGGCTGGCGCGCTGCAATGCAGCCTCACCATGGGTGGCCACCAAAACGGTATAGCCCGCCTCGTCCAGTGCATCGTGCAGCAAGGACAGGTTGTCGGGTACGTCATCCACAATCAGGACCACGTCCGTGCGACTGCGATCCAGTTGATCCAACATCGGGGTCATGTAGCAAGGTCCTGCTTCGATGCAGATTCAGCCAAGGTGTCTTTCACCAAAGCAGCCATCGCATCGAGTTGAAATTGTCGGGCCATGTCTCTCAGTCGTTGAACAAAGCCATCGCAATGGGGCTCAGCCTGAGCGATCTGATCCAGCACTTTGTGCACGCCACGCACATAGCCCGCTTGAATCTGTTCATCCAGCCTCCGCAACGCACTGTCAGATGGCACATCACTGGGCACAGAGGTGATCACGGTGCGCTGCACCTCAATCCACTCCAACTGCAAACGGCGCCCCAACCAATCCAATAACTCGGTCACACGAACAGGCTTGACCATGAAGTCATCAGCGGTGATGCCCACTGCATTATCCAGGCTCTTGTCAAACGCATTGGCTGACACGATGGCAGCCGGCGCCTGGCTCAAGCCTTCGGATTGAATCGCAGCCAATGTGCCCCACCCGTCTGTACCCGGCATGGCCAAGTCCATGAAAATGGCATCGGGTTTCATCGCCTCTGGCACATGGCGCAACATGCTCAAACATGCGTCACCAGACTCGATGGCGGTGACATCAAACCCAAGGGGTTCGAGGACGCGAACCAGCAAGCCGCGATCGACCTCTTCATTGTCAACGACCCAGATCCGACGACGATCCCCCACATAGCCCGTGCGGGTGCCCTTGACGGCCACCGGGTGCACGCCCGATTGATGCACCTGCGGCAAAAACAATTTGATGCTGAAGGTTGTGCCCTGCCCCAGTTCGCTGGTGACATGCAATTCGCCCCCCATCAGATCTGTCAACATCTTGCTGATGGTCAGGCCCATGCCTGTACCACCAGCCGACTGCCCAGCTGCGGACGATCCACGTTCAAACGGCTCAAACACCCGGGCCAACTCAGCGGCATCGATGCCTGGCCCCGTGTCTGCAATCTCGATGCGAGCCATCTCGCGCGCGTAACGAACCTTGAACCGCACCTGGCCAGACTGGGTGAATTTGACGGCGTTACCCAGAACGTTGATCAAAATCTGGCGAACGCGACGCTCGTCTGCCCTGACCACATCCGGCAGGTCCGGGTCGATCTCACGGACAAAGGTCAGCCCCTTTTGCTTGGCCTGTGATTCAACCACCGCCAAAATTTGCTCCAGCATGTCATGCATGCGAACGGGCTTGGGAGCCAAGGTCAGTTTGCCGCTTTCAATGCGGGCCATGTCCAAGGTGCCCTCAATCAAGGACAGCAGGTGATCCCCACCCCGTTTGATCACATGAACGGCGTGCTTGACGTGATCAGGCAGTTTGGGGTCTTCATCCAACAACTGGGCGTAGCCCAAGATGCTGTTGAGCGGCGTGCGCAGCTCGTGGCTGATGTTGGTGATGTAACGGCTCTTGGCCTGGTTGGCCTGATCGGCCGTTTGCTTGGCCTGTTGCAGCTTTTGATCGGTGATGCGGTGCGAATCAATTTCTTGCACCAGCAAATGGGTTTGGCGGTTTGACTCTTCTTGCGCCACCTTTCGGCTTTTGTGCGTCAGAACCAACCACCAGCCCACCACACCGGACACCAGCAACAGCACCACAAAAATTTTGACGAAGCCCTGACGCAAGGCCGAAGCCAAGGCATCCATCGACTGCAAGGCAAACACATCCAGATCACGCAAGTGCTGCTGGTAGACCATGCCAAACAACAGCAACATGGCCGGCGCCAGGATGCCCATCAAAAGCAGGAACTGCCCCAGTTCAGTTTCCATACCCCGCCAGACCCAACGGGGCAAAGTCAGCTTGGCCACTGCGCGCCACTGCTCAGACAAGCGCGCGTGGGGCTTGCACAGGTCCTGACAGCGGGCATCCAAGGAACAGCACAAGGAACAAATGAACCCTTGGTAGGCTGGGCAATGTGCGACATCGTCGGTTTCGTATTCACGCTCACACACTGTGCACGTATGCAAAGCACGCAAGCGAATCACTTTGGACAACGGTTGGCCAGACAGGTCATCCGTAACCAAAGGAGGACGGGCCAAGTAATAGCGCCCCTTGGTCGCCCAGGCAATCAAAGGCGACACCACAAAGGCTGTCACCAGGGCGATGACGGCTGAGAAAGCCTGCGCCAGCTCACCCATCCATCCCACATAGGCCATGACCGACAACATCGATGCCGCCCCCATGGCCCCCACCCCCACCGGGTTGATGTCATACAAGTAAGCGCGTTTGAACTCGATGCCTTTGGGCGACCAGCCCATGGGCTTGTTGATGACCAGATCAGCCACCACAGCCATCATCCAGGCAATGGCGATGTTGGAATACAAGCCCAGCACCTTGCCCAGCGCCTGGAATAAATTCAGCTCCATCAGCATCAACGCGATCAGGGCGTTGAACACCACCCACACGACACGCCCTGGATGGCTATGGGTAACGCGCGCGAAAAAGTTTGACCACGCCAATGAACCCGCATAAGCATTGGTCACGTTGATCTTGAGTTGAGAGATCACCACAAACAGTGCGGTGACCGCAACGGCCCACTCGGGCTGGTGCAACACGGTTTCCCAGGCGATCAGGTACATCTGATTGGGGTCCAGCGCCCGCTCTACCGGCACGTAATGGCTGATGGCCAAATAGGCCAACAAGGCACCGCCCAACATTTTCAACACACCCGGGATGACCCACCCAGGCCCACCTACAAAGACCGATGCCCACCAACGTGTCTCGTGCCCCTTGGCCTTTTCAGGCATGAAACGCAGGTAGTCTGCCTGCTCGCCCATCTGGGTAATCAGGGCGATACCCACCGTCAGCGCAGACCCAAATGACAGCAGATCAAAGCCATGCTTGTCACCCATCTGCCCGCCATAGCCCATCAAGTCACCGACGATGCCGGGGTGAGCATGGAACACAAAGACATAAGGCAGGATCAACATCAACAGCCAGATTGGCTGCGTGATCAATTGCAGGCGCCCAATGATGGTGACCCCGTGGGTGACCAAGGGCACCACCACCAAGGCGCAAATCAAATAGCCCCAGGCTGGCGGTATGTCAAAGGCCAGGTCCAAGGCGTAGGCCATGACAGCGGCCTCTAACGCAAAAAAGATGAAGGTGAACGAGGCGTAGATCAGCGACGTCACCGTGGACCCAATGTAACCGAAACCCGCGCCACGGGTCAGCAAATCCATGTCCAACCCATGACGGGCCGCATACACGCTGATGGGCCAACCCGCCAGCAAAATGATCAAGCCAGTGACCAGGATGGCCCAGAAGGTGTTCACAAAGCCATAGTCCACCAACAAAGTGGCGCCCACGGCCTCCAACACCAGAAAAGATGCGGCACCAAACGCCGTGTTGGCCACCCGAAAGTCACTCCAGCGGCGAGCCGACCTTGGCGTGAAGCGCAAGGCGTAGTCCTCCAACGTCTCACGGGCCACCCAACTGTTGTAGTCCCGGCGCACCTTGACCACCCGCTGCATGGCAGGTTGATCGGCGTTTTGGGGTGCGGGTTGTGGCTCTTGACGAATCGGGTCTGGGTTTTGCATGGTGTTGCCTCAACCCTTCTATAAGCAATGAGCGGTCCACCCCAGGCCCCACCCAGATCATGGAACTGACCCCACGCGAAAAAGACAAGCTGCTGATCTTCACCGCCGCTTTGCTGGCAGAGCGCCGCAAGGCCCGTGGCTTGAAGCTGAACTACCCAGAAGCAGTGGCCCTGATCTCGGCCGCGATCATGGAAGGCGCACGCGATGGCAAGAGCGTGGCTGCCCTGATGAGCGAAGGCAAAACAGTGTTGAGCCGGGCGGATGTGATGGATGGCATCGCCGAGATGATTCCGGAAATCCAGATCGAAGCCACCTTCCCAGATGGCACCAAGTTGGTGACAGTGCACCAACCCATTGCATAAAGCCAATTTACGCACCAATTTGGCTTGTCGGCATTCACATCTTTGGCATAGCTTGTTTCAAGAAAGCACCACCATGAAGCGATTCATTCAGCGTACAGCCTTTTCTCTCGCCTCCACCGCTTTGATGACTGCGGCACAAGCCCACGAAGGTCATGGACTGGAAGGTGCATCGCACTGGCACAGCACCGACGCCTGGGGCTTCATGGCTGCCGGCGCCCTGGTTGCAGCCATTTTGTGGATGAAGGGTCGCAAATGATTCCCGGCGAACTCATCACCGACGGGCCCGATCTGGAGATCAACCCCGGCCGGCGCACCACCACCTTGGTGGTTGAAAACGCTGGCGACCGCCCCATCCAGGTCGGATCGCACTATCACTTTGCCGAGACCAATGCGGGCCTGAGGTTTGACCGCGATGGCGCCAAAGGCATGCGTTTGAACATTGCCTCGGGCACAGCCGTTCGGTTTGAGCCGGGGCAACAACGCACAGTCGAACTGGTCGATTACGCGGGCGATCGCACCGTCTACGGCTTCCGGGGTCTGACCCAGGGCAAGCTGTAAAGCAACACGTTTGAGCAAGGACTCATCAACATGGCAAGCATTCAGCGACGCGCCTACGCCGAGATGTTCGGCCC
>JBDKHX010000071.1:0-6568 GCA_039797415.1 Pseudomonadota bacterium
GTGCCGGCCATCAAGGGCAGGGCGATGATGACGGGCAGCACTTCCATCAACCAGGTGGCGCGGTCATAAGGGTGGATGCCTGATAGCACCAGCAAACCGATCAAGGCCAATGCGGCCACTGCGGTGGCTTTGTCATGGAAAGCTGTGTTGTGCATGAATGGTCCTCAGCTGGTGAGCGGCCAAGCAGGCCACCCACCTATTGTGTCGGATCAATTCATCTGGCGAACAGACCGAATGGTTTTGTCATCCAGCCCTGACGCCTGGGCAATGCGGCTGATAGGGTTGCCTTGCGCCAATTGGGTTTGAATCCAATGGGCCAAGTCCAGGGTCATGCGCCTGGGGCTGGCCGCCCAGTGGGGTGCCATCGTGTGAGTTTGCTGGCACTGCACGCAACGCCACCGCACCATGTGGCCCCGCCGCACTCGGGGTTGGCTGTCACAGGGCACATCGCGCCACCAGGTTTCACGCAGGGCATGGCGTTTGAAGGGGCCGGCTTGTTGGCAAAAGGGGCAGTGCTGGGGCTCGGGGGCATCGATCATGGTTGAGCCTCCTGCATGTAGTGCGTCTTGTACAAATCGGCCAAAACAGGGGCGCTCAACTCTTGCCCCGTGGCATCAGCCACTTTTTGCACAATCTGGCTGAACTCGATCTGAACCTCACGAGGGATGTGCCAGCCGTAGGTGGACTCCAGCACATAGGCAATGCCGCCTTTGCCTGATTGGCTGTTGACCCGAACGATGGCTTCATAGCTGCAGCCAATGTCGCGCGGATCAATTGGCAAATACGGGACGGACCAAACCGCATCGGCTTGTTGCGCTGCCATGCCTTTGCGGATGGCATCTTGATGCGACCCCGAAAAAGCGGTGAACACCAAGTCGCCCGCATAGGGATGCCGCGGGTGCACGGGCAAAGACGTGCATTGCTCAACCATGCGGGCTACGCCCGACATGTCCGAGAAATCCAAGCCCGGGTGCACCCCTTGGCTGTAGAGGTTCATCGCCAAGGTGACGATGTCGACATTGCCTGTGCGCTCACCGTTGCCAAACAAACAGCCTTCAACGCGTTGGGCACCGGCCATCACGGCCAATTCGGCCGCAGCCACGGCGGTGCCCCGGTCGTTGTGGGGGTGCACGCTCAAGATCACGGCATCGCGGTGGGCCAGGCGGCGGTGCACCCATTCAATCTGATCGGCATACACGTTGGGCGTGCTGGCCTCTACCGTCGCAGGCAAGTTGATGATGACCGGGCGATGGGGGGTGGGCTGCCAGGTTTCGATCACGGCATTGCACACGTCCAAGGCAAAGTCCAACTCGGTGGTGCTGAAGGTTTCTGGGCTGTATTGAAACGTCCAGGCCGTGTCGGGTTGTTGTGCGGCCAATTCGGCTATCAAGGCGGCATGGCGCACAGCCAAATCTTTGACCTGGTCTTGCGTCATGCCAAAGACCACATCGCGCCACGCTGGGGCCGTGGCGTTGTACAGGTGGACGATGGCTTTGGGCGCGCCGCGCAAGGCTTCAAACGTGCGGCGGATCAAATCTTCTCGGGCTTGGGTGATGACTTCGATCGTGACGTCAGGCGGAATATGCCCTTCATCAATCAACTGCCGGACAAAATCAAAGTCAGTTTGCGATGCAGCCGGGAAGGCCACTTCGATTTCTTTGAAACCCACCGCCACCAAGGTCTTGAACAGCTTCAACTTGGTTGCCTGGTCCATGGGCTCGAACAAGGCCTGGTTGCCGTCCCGCAAGTCGGTGCTCATCCAGATGGGTGGCGCCTCAATGGTTTTACCTGGCCAGGTGCGGTCGGCGATGGCAACGGTTGGGGCTGCGCGGTACTTTTGTGCGGGGGCGGCGATCATGGTCATGGGGCGTCTCTTTCTTCAAATGGTTTGAAGGGGCCAAATCCTTTGGCCGGCGCCGCATGAGCAAATACAACCCACCATGCAAAACGCCAGCTCGGGGCTGGCGTTTCGGGGGGCAAAGGTGGCTGAGTCGGCTTAATGCCTGCTGTGACCCAGCCAAGCACGACCCACCGAGGCCAGCTTGGTTGCTAGCGCTAGTAGTTGCCACGAAGAGTGAATGTGCTTTGCCATGTTTCGCAGTGTGGCAAGTTGAAAGCACTTTCGTCAACCCCTTTCACCAGCAATTCCCGACTTGGTGCCGCTGATCAGCGGCCGATGCGTTGGTATTGGTCACGAAATGCGGGCGATTGGCACCTGAATTGGGCACAAAAATTCATTGCACAGGCAAAAACCCTGTAGTCCTGCCAAAATAGCGGGTCGCGCCAATTGTTGAGGCACAAGGACCTTAAGCATGCATGGGGAACCCATCAGCCAATCCGTCAGTCAGTCAGATCAGTCCAGCTCCCCATCGAAGCAGGTTCAGTTTGTCGCGCAAGCACGCATCCCGACCCAGTACGGCACTTTTTTGATGAAGGTGTTTCAGGAGCAAGGCTCTGGCGTTGAACACGTCGCCATGGTGATGGGCGAGATCACCGAGCACGCCTTGATCCGCATTCATTCTGAATGCATGACCGGAGACGTGTTCGGCTCATTGCGTTGTGACTGCGGCCCCCAACTTGACTTCGCCATGCGCGAAATCGGTCAAGCCGGCAATGGCATCGTCTTGTACCTGCGCCAAGAAGGGCGCGGCATTGGCCTGATCAACAAGCTCAAGGCCTATGAGTTGCAAGACGAGGGCTATGACACGGTCGAGGCCAACATTCAGTTGGGCTTCCCGGCTGATCTGCGCAAGTTTGATATTGCAGGCCAGATGCTGGAGCATCTGGGCGTGAAGTCGGTCAACCTGATGACCAACAACCCAGACAAGATCGCCGCCCTCAAAGCCTATGGCATCGAGGTAGACGAGCGCGTGCCAGTACGCAGCGATACGCAGCCCGAAAACGAACGCTATCTGGCGACCAAGCTGCACAAGATGGGCCACCAGATCGACTGGCTGTGAGCGTTGAATGGCTGAACTGGACCTGATCCCACACGACGACCCTGAACAAGACACGCCCGAGCGCCACAAAGTGGCCCAGCGCAGCACCTTGGTCAGCGTGGTTGTCAATTTGGTGTTGACCACGGTGCAAGTCTTCGTGGGTGTCTTGGCACATTCGCAAGCCTTGATTGCAGATGGCATTCACTCCCTGTCTGACTTGATTGCCGACTTTGTGGTCTTGATCGCCAACAAGCACAGCCACAAAGAAGCTGACGACGACCACCACTACGGCCACCACCGTTACGAAACGGCGGCCTCTTTGGTGTTGGGTGCTTTGCTGTTGTCGGTTGGTGTGGGCATGTTGTGGGGGGCAGTTAACAAGCTCAGTGACCCGGATGTGATCCCCAAGGTCAAACCCATTGCCTTGTGGGTGGCCGTGATCGCGTTGGTGTCCAAAGAATTGCTGTTCCGCTACATGCTGGCAGCCGCTGAGCGCGTACGCTCCAGCATGTTGGTGGCCAATGCCTGGCATGCCAGATCGGATGCGGCTTCGTCATTGGTTGTGGCGCTGGGCATCATCGGTAACTTGTTGGGCTTTCCGCTGCTGGACCCTGTTGCGGCGCTGATCGTGGGTTTGATGGTCACCAAAATGGGCTGGGACTTTGGCTGGGATGCCTTGAACGATCTGATGGACCGTTCTGCCTCGCAAGACCAGATCGACGAGATCATCGCCATCTTGCGTGAGACACCTGGCGTGCAAGGCGTGCATGACGTGCGTACCCGCAAAATGGGCGACATGATCATGGTGGATGCCCATCTGGAAGTAGATGGACTGATATCCGTTAAACAGGGTCACGACATTGCCGTTGTCGCCCGAGAGCGTGTGGTGCAAAAACTGCCCGTGCTGGATGTGATGGTCCACTTGGATCCGGTCTGATTCACACTTAAAACTGTCCTTTTCTCTCATTCAGGATGGCGGATTTTGTCCGATATTGACGGCGTACCTGACGACATGGTCAGGCAAACTCGTGTTGAAGGATGTGGACATGATTGAACTCTTGCGTCGGATTTCCATCGATAACAAGTTGCGGTTGTTGTCTTTGGCGCCACTGTTTGTTTTGCTGGTCGTTTCTGGCTTCATGGTTTTGCGTCTCTACGACGAAAGCGTGGCCGATCGTAAAGTGGCGACGCGACAAACCGTTGAGGCCGCGCTGGCTATCGTCGACTGGGCTCATTCGCAAGAAACCTCTGGCGAGGTCACGCGTGAGAAGGCGCAGCAAATGGCCTTGCAGGCGTTGAATCGCGCGCGTTACTCAGGCAACGAGTACTTCTGGGTCAACGACATGGATCACAAGATGATCATGCACCCGACCAAGCCTGAGTTGAATGGCAAGAATCTGTCAGACATGAAGGACCCTGAAGGCACACCTGTGTTCGTCAAATTTGTGGACACCGTCCGCAAGGACAAAGCCGGTTTTGTGAATTACATGTGGCCCAAGCCCGGGCAAGACACGCCCGTGGCCAAGATTTCCTATGTGACGGGTTTCGCGCCATGGGGCTGGGTTGTGGGGTCGGGTGCCTATGCGGATGACCTGAAAACCGCCTTCTACCAGCACCTGTGGGCCATGGCCGGCATCTTGGGTGCATCGATTGCTCTGTGCGTTTTCTTGGGCCGCATCATCAGCCGGATCATCACCCGTGGCGTTGGCAAAGCAGTTCGCGTAGCGGACGCCATCTCGCAAGGCGACATCAGCCAGGACATCGATGTCAAAGGCTCGGACGAAATTGCCAAATTGCTGGAAGCCATGCGTCGCATGTCTGCCCATTTGTCCCTGACCATGCGCGAAGTGCGCGAAGCCGCTGACAGTCTGGCTCAAGCCAGTCAGGAAATTGCGGCTGGGAATGGTGACTTGAGCAACCGCACCGAGCAGACGGCGGCCAACTTGCAGCAAACCGCAGCCAGCATGGATCAGTTGACCGGCTCAGTGCGCCAAAGTGCTGATTCGGCCAATGAGGCCAATCGCTATGTGGACTCGGCTGCGGGTGTGGCCGTGCGCGGTGGTGAGGTGGTGTCTCAGGTGGTGACCACCATGGATGGCATCAACCAGGCATCCAAAAAGATCAGCGACATCATCGGGGTGATCGATGGCATTGCCTTCCAGACCAACATCCTGGCGTTGAACGCAGCCGTGGAAGCCGCGCGTGCGGGTGAGCAAGGTCGAGGTTTTGCCGTGGTGGCCGGTGAGGTGCGCACCCTGGCGCAACGTTCAGCCAATGCCGCGCGTGAAATCAAGGCGCTGATCAACGCTTCGGTTGAGCAGGTCGAATCGGGCTCTCAACTGGTTCAATCTGCTGGCGAGACGATGAACAACATCGTCAACTCGGTGCAGCAAGTCAACAGCATCATCCGTGACATCACCTTGTCGACCTCGCAGCAGCGTGATGGCATTGGCCAGATCAATACGGCTGTGGGCCAGTTGGATCAAATGACCCAACAAAACGCTGCCTTGGTTGAGCAATCTGCGGCTGCGGCTGAATCCCTGTACGACCAGGCCCGCAAGCTGGCCGATGTGGTGGGGCGTTTCAAGCTGAGCGAGATGCGCCACAAACACAGCGACAGCCGGGTCTGATCGGCAGACTCTTGAAGGCCTCTCAAGGCCCCTGTTACCTCGGTAGCAGGGGCTTTTGCATTTGCTCAATCGCTGGGGACAGCCGGTTGAGCAAAACCTGAACAGGGTCTTCGCGGCGCAAGGCATTGGTGAAGCCTGGGAAGGGCACGTCAATGTAATCATCAACTTGCAACTGAGCCAAAGCCTTGCGCACCGCTGGCAGGTGATGCCAGGGGATCACCGGAAAGAGGTGATGCTCGGCATGCAGGTTGAAGTGATAGCACAGCACTGCCGACAGCCATGTGGGCATGTAGCAAGAGCGGCTGACGGTTTGCTGCTCATGCAAGGCCAGTGGCTCAGGGTGTTGGCTGGCCTCGTATTTGTACAAGCCTGCGTGGTGTGTCAGGTTGATCATCTCGTACCAAAAGAACGAGGCGAGCAAAATGGGGAGGAAGTACGTGGCGTAGGTGCCCCAGCCCCAGATGCCGATGCTGATGGCGTGCGGAGCCAGTGCGATGACGCCTGATCCCAGTACGGCCAAGGCTTCACCCGTTTGCCCTTGACGGAGCAAGCGGGCAGGGTACAGCCACAGCACGTTGATCGTGAATGTGATGGCGGGCACCGGCAGGCGCAGCACCCAGATCACCCGCAACAAAGCCACCATGAATTTGGAGTGTTGTTGCTTTTGCTCGAAGGTGATCAAGCCGGCAGCAGTCGGGTCCCGGTCCTTGATGCCAACCCACTTGTGATGCTGAAAGTGAATCTCACGCCATGCCAGCAGCGGGGTGACGCAGAACATGCTGGTGAAGTAGCCCACCAGGTTGTTGAGTTGGCGTGTTTTGAACAAGCTGTAGTGACCGCAATCGTGCATCAGCACAAAGAAGCGGAAGATGGAGCTACCCAGCAAGATCTGGACGCCGACAAACGCCATGGACCACGGTGTCAGTTGCGTCAGCAAGACCAGGCCACCGATGAAAAACAAGGCCTCCAGGGCCACGACCATCAGGCCAAAGCCATCGT
>JBDKHX010000072.1:0-7561 GCA_039797415.1 Pseudomonadota bacterium
TGGTAAGCCATTAATCCGACAATATGATCCGACTTTTTTTCAGTCTGTAAGACCCATGAAAAGACGTAACTTCTCCGCCGCAGTGGCTTTTATTTCTCTTGGATCTGGTGCGATTTTGCCCAAGAAAAGCTTTGCTTTGGGCGAGCAACAGCAGATGACTGCTGTTTTTAAGCAGCTTGAGGGCAAAGCCCAAGGCCGGTTGGGTGTGCATGTCATGGACACAGCGACTGGTCACGAATTTGGCTACCGCTCTGACGAACTTTTCATGATGCTCAGTTCGTTCAAGCTGCTGGCAAGCGCCTTGGTGTTGGCGCGCAATGGTCAGAGTTGTACAAAATCCGCCAGACACGCAACTCCAACAACAACTTCACCCCCATTGGATCAGGCTCCATCGCAGATGTCGAAGACGTCTCCCAAACTCGGCCATTTCTGCGCCCTCACTCACGTCAATTGCACTATGTATATGGGCAGGACGAATGGAATCTGGCACAAGACTGGACCCTGACATCCGGATTGCGCCACGACAACTACTCAGACTTTGGCAGCACCACCAACCCTCGTCTGGCCCTGGTTTGGGACACGGCCTACAACATCACCACCAAGCTGATGGCGGGCACAGCATTCCGCCCCCCCTCATTCACTGAGCTGTATGCCGTCAACAACCCGGTCGTCACAGGCAACCCCGCACTCAAACCAGAAAAGTCTCAAACCATCGAGGCAGCCGTGTCGTGGCAAGCCACACCCCAGTGGCAGCTAAGCGGCAACGTCTTCCACTACAAAATGGACAACATCATTCAACTGGTGAGTGGTGTTTACCAAAACAAGGGCAAACAATCTGGCAACGGGCTTGAGCTGGAAAGCCATTGGGCCGTCAACAACAAACTGCGCCTGTCTGGCAACTACAGCTTTCAGTACAGCATCGACAAGGCCAGCCAGCACGATGCCGGTAACGCACCTCACCACCAGTTGTACGCCCGAGCAGACTGGCGCATGCTGCCAAAGTGGTCTGCTCACCTTCAAATCAATTGGATCAGTGACCAGACTCGGGTTGCCAACGACACCCGCCACAGTCTGTCAGGCTACAACACAGTGGACTTGACCGTGCGGTCAGCAACAGAAGACAAAGGCTGGCACACCGCCATCTCATTGCGCAACCTGTTTGATGCGGATGTGCGCGAACCCTCGACATACGACTACAGCGCGGGGCATCCATTCATCTCACTGCCTTACGATATGCCCATGCCTGGTCGCACCCTCTACGTTCAGGGCACCTACTCGTTCTGATCGATGCACACCATCCGTTTGCAACCCACCCTCTGCGCCCTTGCCGCCGGCATGGCGTGTCTGCTCGTCAACACCAGCCACGCATCGGCTCCCAACTCGGACGAAGAAGACCTCGCCCAAGCCTACGGCGACCCGCAGATGGTCAGCATTGCAACAGGGTCGCGCCAGCTCATCAGTCGCGCCCCATCAGTGGCAACCGTGATCACAGCAGCGGACATCCAGGCCATGGGTGCAACCGACCTGGATGACGTGATGGAGACCATTCCAGGCATCCATGTGGCCCGCACTACTCAGGTTTACTCGCCCAGCTACGTCTTTCGAGGCATCAACCTTGGCTTCAACCCCCAAGTACTGATCCTCATCAACGGCATCCCCGCCACCTCGGTTGTCAACGGAAACCGAGGTAACGGTTGGGTTGGCCTGCCTCTGGAACACATCGCACGGATTGAAGTCATCCGAGGCCCAGGCTCGGCACTGTATGGCGCAGACGCTTTAGCGGGCGTGATCAATGTCATCACAAAATCAGCAGAAGAAAGCGGTGGCACAACGATAGGTGCGCGCATTGGCTCATTCAGGTCACACGACGCCTGGGGCTTGCACGGCGGCAAATGGGGTCCCATTTCCGTGGCGGCCTATGTACGCCGAGGCGCCACAGATGGCGCCACAAGTATGATTCAAGCGGATGCCCAAACGGGGCTGGATCAATTGCTGGGGACCCATGCGTCCCATGCGCCAGGCCCGGTGAACAACGGACGCGATTTCCTGGATGGTTCGCTCGATTTGAGTCTGAACAAATGGCGCTGGCGCTTGGGCATCCGTGACAGAGACAATGTGGGATCTGGTGCCGGCATTGCATCAGCGCTAGACCCAACAGGCTCATCTCGCATGCGAAGCGTGACGTCAGACCTGAGTTATGACGATGACAAGCTCGCCCCCAATTGGATGGTTTCAGCGCAACTCAGTGCCTCACACTACAGCGAAAAATCAGACCTGACACTGTTTCCCGCAGGGATGAACTTTGGCGGCCCCACCTTCACCGACGGCATGATTGGCAACCCCTACAAGTGGGAACGCCAACATCGGCTGCACACCGCGGCAACTTATACCGGCACCGATCGGCATCGCATTCGCCTGGGAGTTGGTGCTGAATCAGCAAACGTGTACCGCATTCAGGAAACCAAGAACTTCAACCCAGACTTCAGCCCGATTGGGTCGGGTTCTCGGTCCGACGTCACCGATGTCAGCAGCACATTGCCCTTCCTGCGCCCTCACTCACGCCAATTGCGCTATGCGTATGGCCAAGACGAATGGCGCGCAGCTCAGGACTGGACCCTGACCGCAGGCTTAAGACACGATCATTATTCTGACTTCGGCTCGACCACCAACCCTCGACTGGCCTTGGTTTGGGACACTGCCTACAACCTGACGACCAAGCTGATGGCTGGCACGGCTTTCCGCCCACCCTCGTTCACAGAGTTGTACGCCATCAACAACCCTGTCGTACAAGGCAATGCCGCACTCAAACCAGAAAAGTCCCGCACCATTGAAGCGGCAGTGTCTTGGCAAGCCTCCCCCCAATGGCAGGTCAGCGCCAACATCTTCCACTACAAGATCGACAACATCATTCAACTGGTCAGTGGCGTTTACCAAAACAAGGGCAAACAATCTGGCAATGGCCTTGAGTTGGAAAGCAATTGGGCCATCAACAGCGCATTGCGCCTGTCTGGCAACTACAGTTTTCAATACAGCATCGATGGCGCCAACCAACACAATGCGGGCAACGCACCGCACCACCAGTTATACGCGCGGGCAGATTGGCGCATGCTGCCAAAGTGGTCTGCACACGCTCAAATCAACTGGATCAGCAACCAAAAGCGCGCCTACAACGACACCCGTCCCAGCCTGTCAGGCTACAACACGGTGGACTTGACGGTGCGATCAGCGCATGAGGGCAAAAGTTGGAACACCGCCATCTCCGTACGCAACCTGTTTGATGCGGATGTGCGCGAGCCAGCGAGCATCTCTCTGCCCAACGATTACCCCATGCCCGGCAGATCAGTCTACGTTCAGGGCACTTACACCTTCTGACCCATTGTCAGATCTGGTCCAGGTCAGGCCCAAGCACAAGGCAATGTGAGCCAAAAGCAAATCACGCTCCAAGGGTTTGGGCAAGAAGGCATCGGCCCCCGAGGCCAGTGCTTTTTCACGATCAACCAAGGACGCGTTGGCTGACAACGCAATCACAGGCAAGCTGGCACGCGTGTGATCCCTGCGCAAGTGTTCAATGGCCGTCAAGCCATCCATCACAGGCATGACCACATCCATCAAGATCAGATGGGGCCGATCATCTTTGACCTGAACCAGCGCATCCACACCATCCTCTGCCAGGATCACATCAAAGCCCAAAGGGCTCAACATGTCCTTGAGCATGTTGCGGTTCGCCGCTACATCATCCACCACCAAAATCTGGCGCACCGGGCCACGATAACCGGTGACCTGGGACAAGGTCTCATCGGCTTGCAAATGAGCCTGAGGCATCGCATCAGTGGAGGTCAACCACAAATCAAACCAGAACAAGCTACCCTGCCCCAGCTGACTTTCAACTCGAATCTCACCGCCCATCATCCGAATCAAATGGCGGCTGATGGCCAGGCCCAAACCAGTCCCAGCGGAACGACTAACACCGTCGCCTGCTTGTTCAAATGGCTCAAAAATGCGATCCAAGTCTTGCTGGGCCAAGCCCACTCCGGAGTCCTGCACTTCAAACCGCAACCGATGTCCCCGTCGTGGTGACTGCCCCATGGCGCTGACACTCAGTCGGACCTGGCCTTGTGACGTGAACTTGACGGCATTACTCAGCAAATTGAGCAACACCTGCCGCAAGCGCTTTTCATCCACATTCAACACAGTTGGGACATTGGCATCAACCTGAAGCACAAAGGGCAAGCTCTTTTCATCGGCCTTGATGCGGATGATGTCTGCCATGCCCTTGAAAAACTCCGACGCAGGCACCGCACTGGGAAACAGCTGAAACTTGCCAGCCTCGATGCTGGACAAGTCCAAGATGTCATTGATGAGCATCAGCAGATGCTCGCCGCTGCTGTAAATGGTGTTCAGGCCAGTGCTTTGGCGCTCGGTCAACTCGGTGCCGATTTTGAGCAACTGGGCGTAGCCCATGATGGCGTTCAGAGGCGTTCTCAGCTCGTGGCTCATGCGGGCCAAAAACGAACTCTTGGCCTGGTTGGCTACTTCTGCTCGATCCTTGGCTTCGATCAGTTCAACCGTGCGTTCACGCACCACATCTTCCAGATGGTCTTGATGGCGCTGCAACTCCTGACCACGCTCTTGCAAGGCGGCAATCATGCGGTTGAACGCCTGCGCCATCGCCGCGATGTCCTGCGGACCTTGCTCCTGCGCGCGAACGTCAACCTCGCCTCGCTCAGCCCGTGCCATCACACCAGACAAGTCTCTCAAAGGACGAGTCAAACGCAAAGACAGCCAACGGATCACAGCCAAAAAGATGGCCGCAAAGAAAAACGAAATCAGCAAGTTGGCAAAAAACACATGTGAAGTCATGCGCACCAAGGTTGCTTTGCTGTGCACGACCCGAACGTAGCCCAAAAACACCTCTGGGGCATCAACCACATCAAAAGGCGACGACGCAGATTTGGTCCACACTGGCGCCACAAACTGCCAGGCGTCATCTGTCTCACGCTCCATGAACGCATCACGAGGAAACGGCTTGGGAATCGGCAATGCGGAGGCTTTGCCCCCCGCCGTGCCTCTTGCAATCAACACACCGCCATCGGGATTGCACACCTCGACACGCAAGACATCTGGAAACGACAAGGTCGCATCAACTGCACTGACGGCGTTTTCAGGTGCTGCCGCAACCAAAGCCAAGGTACTTTGGGCCGCCATGCTGGACGCCACACGCAGCCCCTGCTGACGCAAGGTTTCAGCAATCTGCTGATTGCCCTGCCAAGCGCTGACCAGGGATGACAACAACGCCAAACACAACACCCCAAAAGCCACAGCCAAGCTCAACTGCCGCCTGAATGTCATGCGTCGCAACAAGGCCACGCGGCCTTGGTTTTGGAGCATTTTTTGAGTTTGATCCATCTTGCTCAAGGCTCCGGGAAGACCATGTCAAATCGCAACCGACGACCATCGAGAGTCAGTCCGAGGTGGCTGGCTGTCCGTGTGTTCACAGCCAACCGAACTTCTCGCAAAGGGGCCAAACCTTTGGGCAAACTGGCGCTGGGGCTCAAGGCCATTCGGCCCAACGCCCGCCCCAACTCCACGTTATCTGGGTACAAGGAGAACAGCACCCCACGCTTGACGTGTGTGACGTTGCTGGAAAACACCAGCACACCACGTCCCCAGCACTCCTCCAGGACCAAAGGCATCACCACGGTTTCATCCACCGTGGTGGAGTCTTGAGGGAGCCAAAGTGCGTCTTTTTTGGGGTCGGCGTTAGCAAGCACCTCCCGGTACTTGACGACGGCGCTTTTGAGGTCTGAGGCTTCCAGTGCCCATACTTCCAGACCTTGATCTTTGGCTGCGTCACGAGCCAAACGAATCAGCCAATCGTTCTGGCGCGGATCAAACACCACAATGACCCTGCGAGCAGCAGGCATCAAAAACTTCAATCTGGCAAACAAAAGCGATGGATCAGGAGCCAGGCTGCTGATCGCAAAGTCTCTGGCCTGCGCTTCAGGGACTGACAACACCCCACCGGCCACCACGCCCCACTGTTTATCCAAAGTGCTGGCAACCTTCAGGCCGTTGCGCCCCAGCGCAATCACAGTGCGGACATCGCGCTTACGCAGTTCAGCCTGGATATCAGGCAAATTGGGGGTGGCACCCACGGCGATGCTGCTGACCCGCCCTTTGGCCTGGTCTTCGATGCCGTTGATGATGGTGGAGAACACGCTACGAAACGGCTCACCAATATCCGGATAGAGCACCGCAATGCCCCTGGCACTCTCATCGGCCACCGCACGCGCCAAGGGCAAAGCAAGCAGCATCAGACCAACGGTCAATGCTCGCAATATCCCTAATAAAACGTGGCGGTTGTTCAATGTGTCCTCAAAGCAGATGGCCCAGCCTGGCACCATTTCGCAGCTTAACGAATCTGGAGAACACTTCAACTACAGAAAGTCCCGACTTTCAACAAGGATGTAACGCTCGACCCTTTGGGATCGCTTTCGCGTTGTGCTGTATTTTGCAGCACTCCAAGCGTTTTCCCTGAGTTCCCCCAGGCTTGCCAACAAGGTTATCCACAGGAGACGGGGATAACTTTCAGCGCTTGGCCTCTGTGCTCAACCACAACTGACCTTGCAGCCGACGAGCAAACAAGGCTGGATTGAAGCCAACACGGCTGGACAACTCAGTCAAGCGGCCAGCCTGATTGGGGATGGATTTGCTGACCAAATCCCGCAGCTCACTGAGGCGACCATACCAACGGGCATTGGACAGCAGCAGCATGGCGCAGGCCTTTTGGTCTGGCTCGACGCCTTCCAGATTGCGCCAGGCATCCGGATTAAAACGTCCGTGCTGGGCGACACAGAAATTCAAAAGCTGTTGCTCGGTATGGCGGTTCATAAGCCAATGCAAAGTGAACGAAGATGCCTGTTCAACGCAGCGCATCATCATTCGGATGACAAGCGCCCCAAAAAAGTCAGCAACGGGCGGCTGCGCGGCTGCAACTTATCCAGCTCGGCAATCTGTTGTTTGAGCAAAATCAGCAGGGTGCGGGCGTCATCCACCTCCAAGGACAAACAACTGGTGACGGATTGATCATCCTTGCCCGAACGTGGTTGCAACAAGATGTCCACACCCAGCTCAATCAAACCATGGGCGTGTCTGGCTGATTTCAGCTTCTGGATCTCAATGTCGTAGGTTTTCAAGCGGGTTCTCCGGCGAATTAGCAATGCCTGAATTGTCGGGGCAGATGACGCACGATGCGCGAGACAGCCCCCAACATCTGATTCGCAGCGTTGTCTCCACTGCCGCGCGGCTACTCAGTAGGTTATAACCGGACATCCCCCCAAGCCAAATTGCCCCATGAAGTTGGAAACCGACGTCTCCAGGGTGCTTGCAGTGGATCCGTGGTTCTCCAAGCTACCGCCCAACCTGCAACACAAACTCCTGTCCATGGGCGCGCAAAAGCACCTGCCCGCCGGGCAAGCCATTGTTCGCCGAGGCCAGCCCAACAGCGGCTTGTTCTGCTTGCTGGAGGGCGTGGTGCTGGCCATGAGCGAGCTGGAACCTG
>JBDKHX010000073.1:0-6527 GCA_039797415.1 Pseudomonadota bacterium
TGGGGGTGGAATTCACCCGTCAAGACTATGGTCATTGGGGTGTCGCCGCACGCTTGAAGGCCACCCAGCCGCATCATGGCGTCGCGCGCCAGTGGTTCCGCTCACCCGATATCCTGGCTTTGTTGCCCTTTAACGACCCAGACCCTTTGGCATCGTACGGCTTGGTTTGGTCTGTGCCCAAAAGCCGCGCAGAACACCTGCTGGCCCTGCCTGCTGAAGACTTTGAACGCGAATTGAACGACGCCATTTACCAATCCGACAGCGATCTGGCCGCCAAAGTGGGCCAATTGAGCTTGACCTCGCCCGTGGCTGGCTGGCCTTTGGCGCTGGCCAAGGCCGACCGTTGGGCCGCCGCAGGGTGGGTGTTGGTGGGTGATGCCGCTCATCAGGTTCACCCTTTGTCGGGGCAGGGCCTCAACCTGGGCTTGGCCGATGTCGATACCCTGGTTTCTGTTTTGACCGATGCGCGCACCCGCGAGCCTTGGCGTCAACCCGGTGACGAACGCACCTTGCAGCGCTATGTGCGTCAACGTCAGTTACCCACTCAAGCCATGCAAGGCCTGACAGACGGTTTGTTGAAACTGTTTGCAGACCAGCACGGCCCCGTCAAAGATTTGCGCAACCTGGGCATGTCCATGGTTCAGCGTCTGACACCTGTCAAGCAATGGCTGGTTAGCCGCGCGCTTGACGCATCCTGAGGAAGTCTTTCATGCGTTTTCTGTCTCCCGGCCGCGTGGCTGCCTTGTCCTTGTCGGTTTTGACAGCGGTGTCAGCCATGGCTGGAGAGTTGCCTGCCGCGCAGCTGACAAGCCTGAAGCAGAAGCTGTCCCAACGCATTCCTGACCTGCCTGCGATCGACGGTGCACAAACCACCCCCATGAACGGCTTGATCGAGCTGCGTTCGGGCGCCAACATCTTTTATACCGACCCCAATGGTGACTTCATCATAGAAGGGCACTTGACCGACACCAAGACAGGCAAGGACTTGACCGAAGCCCGCTTGGAAGACATCAACCGGATCGATTTCAACAACCTGCCATTTCGTGATGCCGTGGTCTGGAAGGCTGGCAACGGCAAACGTCGCATGGCTGTCTTTTCTGACCCCAATTGCGGCTACTGCAAGCGGCTTGAAAAGGACATCCAGCAACTCAAAGATGTGACGGTCTACACCTTCATGGTGGCCATCCTGGGTGAGGACTCCAAGGTGAAGGCTGACAACATCTGGTGCGTTCAAGACCGCACCCGAGCCTGGCTCGACTGGATGCTGGCAGGCGTTCAGCCCGCTAAGGCATTTGGTGCATGCCCCACACCGGCACAACGCAACGGCGCCTTGATGCAACGCTTTGGCGTTCGCGGTACACCGGCCATCTTCTTTGAAGACGGCACGCGTATTGGTGGCGCGGCGGCCGCTGCTGCGATCGAGCAGCGTTTGGTCAAAGCGTCAGCCTCGAAATAATCTTTGAACAGCGCGGCACCGCTTTGTGATCGGTGCCCGCTTACTCAATCACTGGCGCCGACTTGTTGCGGTGGGCGTTCCATCTGCATGTTCAGATTGAACTGCTTGTCGCGAGGGCCATCGGTCTTTTCTGCATAGATCCGTACGGGTAGATATTGCAAGTTTGGGGCAAACCAGATTTCGACCGGTGGCAGAGGCGTTCCCGTTTCCACCACTCGGCGTGGTTTGACGTGAATGGCCGTCAATCGGCCCATCGGTGAGTCGATCACATCTTCTTTGACGACATCGAAAATCAGTTCTTCCAACTTCTTGGCTGTGGCGATCGTGGCCTTGATTGATTTCCCAGGTGTGAGCAGTTCCGGGTCCATCGTGAATCGGTAGGACATCTGGATGATGTTGCTGATCAGGTCTTGAACCTCTGGTGGACGCGGTGCTTTGTCGCCATTGGGGAAGGTGATTTCCTCCGGATCCAGCGTGATGGTTCGAACGGGGATGTCGGTGAAAAATCGACGGCCTTTGGTTTCATTGCGAGTCGGATACAAGCCATCGGGGGTGATTTCACCCTCGCTGGTGGCCTGTTGCGTGAAAATCCCGCCGACCGTCGTGTCCAGAAAAACTTGATACTTGCTTCCCTGTCGCAACCACTCCACTGATGCGCTACCGGTCAGCTTGCCGCGAAAGTAGCCCTCCAGTCGGAAGCTGACCTTGGTCGCTTTGGGCCATTCAAATGGTGGGCCTTTGGGTGGCTCTTGACTCTTGGATGCCGCAGGTGCAGGGGCTTGCGCCGTTTGGATGGGAGCGGATGGGGCTTGTGCCACAGCAGGCGCAGGGGTTGACGATGCTGAGTCTGCGGTGGCGGCCTCGTCTTCAGGTGCTGATGCCGCATCCTCGGCTGGCTTGACGAGGCGCTTTTTGGCCTTGCCGGCTTTGACGGCAGCAAGCGCTGGCACGGGGGGCACCATGCCAACAGGCGGAGCGCTGAGCTTGACCTCTTTGACGTAAGCGGCTTCCATCCGTTTGATGGTCTCTTGCTGTTTGTCGCCGGCCGTAGGCAAGCTCCGCCCGACCTGATCTGTGACCACGAAGTGCAGCGCAAACGACACCAGCGTCAATGCCGCCAGAATCAGGAAATGCCGGGGACGTGTCCGCCCGCCTTTTAACTTCATGCCGTCAGCCATGCCTTCCTGCGTGTTTGCATGCTTGTATCGCTTGTGCTCACAGGGGCCAGAGCAATCAACTCACCTGTTGCGCCCAATGCATTGGGTTGGGTCGGCTGTTTGGCTTGGCGGTTTTTGCTGGATGCAGGGCTCAAAGCGGGCAGGCTCAGTGGCACCAAAATCTGGTCTCTGCAAACCAGTAAGGTTTGAGGGCGATCAGGTGTGTGCCAAGTGCTCAGGTCCTCCACCCGCTTGAGGCGCCATTGATCCAGCGCCAGCAACTCGTCCCCCGCACTCAAGCCGGTTTGTTCAGCGATGCTGTGACGCATCACAGCCTGCACCTTGACGCTGCCGCCAGCTTCGCTCAAACGCACGCCCAAACGCTGGGGCAGCGGGGCGGCCTTCGTGTTCCAACTCACGGCGGTATCAGCCAGCAAGGTGCTTAAAGGCAGGTCGACTGTGGTTTCTGTCCAGGCATGAAGCACTTGTGCCCAGGCTGCGGCCACGGTTTTGGCCGTAAAAGGCAAACCCTTGGGGGGCAACTGGCGGGCTTCATCAGCCAGCGCTTGTGCAACGTCCTCATGGGTCACCGGGCGGCCCAGATGCCATAGCTTCAGCATCACCCCATCCAGGGTGGGTTGGTGCTCTGCGACGGGCGGCAATTGACGCAGGCTCAAGTCCAGCGCCAATGCGACCAGGCTACCCTTGGTGTAGTAGCTGACGGTGGCGTTGGCCGAGTTCTCGTCGGGCCGGTAGTACCGTGTCCACGCGTCAAAACTGGCTTGTGCCACGCTGTATTCGTGTCGCCCTGGCGTGCCCCAGACCTGGTTGATCGTTTTGCCCAGCAGCTTCAAATAGGTTGGGGCGTCAATCAAGCCGGTGCGCAGCAAAAATTGATCGTCGTAATAAGACGTGAAGCCCTCAAAGAACCACAGCATGCGGGTGTGGTTCTCCACCGTGTAGTCATAGGGCGCAAATTCAACGGGTTTGAGGCGTTTGACGTTCCAGGTGTGGAAGTACTCGTGGCTGATCAAGCCCAGCAAGGTGGTGTAAGCATCGGTCTTGGCCGGGTTGCCTTTGCGTGGCAAATCCCTGCGCCCGCAGATCAAGGCCGTGCTTTGGCGGTGTTCCAGTCCGCCGTAGCCATCGTCCACCGTGTTGAGCATGAACACATAGTGGTTGAACGGTGCTTTGCGCTTGCCGTGCCAAAACGTCAGCTGGGCTTCAACAATCTTTTTGGTGTCAGCCAACAGGCGATCACCATCAAAGTCTGAGCTGGCGCCAGCCACCACAAATTCATGGCGCACGCCTTTGGCTGTGAATTCACCGCGCCAGAAGTCACCCAACTCGACCGGGTGGTCTACCAGGTCGTCGTAATCTGGCGCTTCGTAGTCGCCCGCGCCTTGCGTGTTGACCTTGATGGCCTTCAACGACGTGGCGACCTTCCAACCCTTGGGAAGGCCGGTCAACTTGACCTGATGCGCCTCGGCATCACGTTCGTGCACCTTCAAAAACACGCTGGTGCCATTGAAGAAGCCGCGTCGCGCATCCAAAAAAGCCGTGCGCACGGAGGTGTCAAAGGCGTACACCTCGTACTGAACGACCAAGGCGCCGCGTCCTTGGCATTGAACGTCCCAGGTGCACTTGTCGATTTGAATGACGGTGCATGCCTGGCTGCCTTGTGTCGCGGCCAAGGGGGAGAGGTGCCGAGCAAACTCTCTGACCATGTAGCTGCCGGGTATCCAAACGGGCAGACTCAGTCGCTGCATGGGGGCAGGGCGATCCACCTTCAATGTGACCAGGTATCGGTGGCTGTGAACGTTGGCCACCTCAATGCGGTACTGAATCATGTGATGTCCCGATGGAGCGTTGAAGGTCAGATTTGTGCGGCGGACAAGAAGCAGCTCAGGCTGGCGGCCACCGTCAGTCGGAACCTCATCGTCAGCCAACCTTCCATGTGCAGCTCGTGGTAGCGCTTGCGGTCAGACACGTAGCATGCAATGAGCAAGGCCCCCAGCAGCACCAGGCCTGCGTGTGGCGGCATCAGCACCCCGATCCAGGCTGTCAGGCTGTAGATCACGCCCGTCCACAAAGCATGACGTTGTGCGGGTGCGGGTTCTTCGTGGTATTGCGATCCCGGCATCACCAGACCCCACAGTATCCCGCCCAAAAACGACACGATCAAGGCTGCATAAGCTGCGACAGCCTGTGCCACAAACACCACCACGTCAGGATCAACACGGCCCACCAATAGCCAGATGAACAGTGCGCCACCGATGAACGGAATCAGGCCGGCATAAGCCAGCTTTCTGGCCAGGGGATTTGGGTCGTGGGTCACGTGGGTGCCTTGGTAAAACGGTCAAAGGTGCTGAGTTGACATTGTGTCAAGAAGCAGGGCGGGTTGCAGGGCTTCAGGATGCCAGCCAGCAGAACACGGCTGGGATGTCGCTTGGCAGCGTCAAACTCTTTTTACGCCAGTTGGCCACCGTATCTGTTTTCGTGAAGCCCTGAGCCAGCGTCAGGCCGCAACTCACGCTCAACAGGGTGTCTGCTTGCAGGTTGCTGACCAAGGCTTCCCACATGGCTGTGTTGCGGTAGGGCGTTTCGATGACCAGTTGCGTCTGGCGTGCCCGTCGCGAGATCTGCTCCAGCTCCTTGATGCGCTGCGCCCGCCCGGCAGCTTCTGTCGGCAGGTAGCCGACAAAAGCAAAACTCTGCCCGTACAAGCCGCTGGCGGCCAAGGCCAAAACCAAGGAGCTGGGGCCCGAAAGCGGCACCACAGTCAGGCCGGCACGGTGCGCTGCCAACACAATGGCCGCGCCCGGGTCAGCCACACCTGGCAACCCGGCTTCAGAGATCAGGCCAATATCCTGGCCCAGCATGGCCGGGGCCAGCAGTGCTTTGATGGCAGCTTGGTCTTCGGCAGGCTGGTTTTTGCCTGCTGCGCCACCTTTGTTCGGGCGAGGCAAGGTTTGCAAGTTCAATTCTTGAACCGGGGCGCACAAAGGGGTGACCTCACCCACGCGCTTTAAAAATGCCCGTGTGGTCTTCGCGTTCTCGCAAATCCAGTGGCGCAGTTGTGCGGCAGCTTGCAGTGCGCCCATGGGCAACACTTCACGCAAGTCTGGCGCGGGTGATTGGCCTTCGCCACCCACGCAACCAAAATCAAGCGTATTGGGGACCAGGAACAGGCGGCCTTTAGGGGCGCTTGATGAGGCTGTCATGACTGGATGGATTCAAAAAGAGGGAATTGAGCCTGGCGAAGCAGGCGTGTCGTGGCAATCAACGGCAGGCCGATCAGGGCGGTGGGGTCGTCTGACTGAACGCGGTCCAGCAGCAAAATGCCCAGGCTTTCAACCTTGGCGCTGCCTGCGCAGTCATAAGGCTGATCCAGACGCAGGTATTGCTCGATCTCGGCGTCGCTGACATCGCTGCGAAACTGAACTTCAATGATAGATGTGGTGCTGGCTTCAAAGCCGGTTGCAGGGCGGACCACACTCACCGCGGTATGAAACACCACCGTTTGGCCCCGCATGGCCTGCAGTTGAGCCAATGCGCGTTCGTGCGTGCCAGGTTTGCCCAAGGCCTGTCCAGCCAGGTCTGCCACTTGATCCGATCCGATCACGACCACGTCTTGATTCGAATCTTGCAAACACAGGCTGGCGACTGCTTGGGCTTTCGCTAAAGCCAGCCGTGCCGCCATGGCCGACGGGCTCTCGCCGTTCAAAGGCGTTTCATCAACCTCAGGTGCTCGGCAAGTAAACGGCACTTTCAGTCGGGACAACAGTTCCTGGCGGTAGCGGGATGTGGACCCTAAAACCAATGCAGGTGTGGCAGAAATCGGTGTGGACATGCGTGCATTGTCGCCTGCGGCTCAGCCAGCCTCTACACTTGCGGACATGAAACCGCGTAGC
>JBDKHX010000074.1:0-6523 GCA_039797415.1 Pseudomonadota bacterium
TCAGTGGTGTGCCACGCATTGAGGCCGCCGGCTCTGACCAGTTCGTGCCGCAGATGGTCAACTTTGAATTGGTTGGCGGGGTCAATTTCAGCAAGGGGTGTTACCCCGGCCAAGAGGTTGTGGCGCGTAGCCAATACCGTGGCACCCTCAAGCGCCGTGCGTTTGTGGTGCATGGTGGACAAGCGATGGCAGCCGGGCAAGAGCTGTTCTCTGCCTCTGACCCTGGGCAACCGGCGGGTATGGTGGTCAACGCGGCACCCTGCCCTGGTTCTGCAAACTGGTCTGCCTTGGTCGAGTTGAAACTCAACGCGCTCGACACGGCATTGCACGTGGGGGCGGCAGATGGCCCTCAGATTCAGTTGGGCAAACTGCCCTATGAGATCCCGTCGGCAGACTGACATCGCTCGGACTGCACGCCTGTGCAATTATTGACGGTCACAGGACCGCTTTACCGCTTTAAGCGCAACACCTGCCTTGTTTCAAATGGCTGGCTGCGGGTAACCTAAGCCCGTACCAGCCAGGAATCGACGCGATGGGACCTTGTTCGCTGTTCATCTATTACAAAGTGGAGTCTGCCCAAGCGGTGGCTTTGCGCGACCGGGTTCAGAGCATGCAACGCAGCCTGTGCCAGCAATTGCCTGGCTTGGCGGCCCAGATGTTGGTGCGTGTCGATGCCCATCCCCATCAGACCTGGATGGAGGTCTATCAGCACCCACAGGGTGTGGACCCCGCCATGCAAAAGCAAATTGACCGTGCGGCCTTGGCCATGCAGGCTGACACTTGCGGCCAGTTGGGCCCCCGTCATGTTGAGGTGTTTGCGCCATGTGTCTAGTTGCCTTTGCTTTGGACCAGAGCAGCCGTTTCCCCTTCGTGGTGGTCGCCAATCGGGATGAGTTTTTTGATCGGCCCGCCGCGCGGCTGGGCTGGTGGGAGCCCGCCCCGGGCGAGATGCCGATTTTGGGTGGCCGAGACCTGCAAGCCGGCGGCACGTGGCTGGGGCTGACCGCCCAAGGGCGCCTGGGTTTGGTCACCAATGTGCGCAACCCGGCTGCGATGGATAACAAGGCGGCATCTCGTGGCGAGATCGTGCCTCGGTGGCTCAAAGGTGATTTGCCGATGTACCGGCTATGGCCCCAGTTGGCCCTCAATGGCTACAACGGGTTCAACCTGCTGGCTTTGGACTTCTCGCAAGGCGAGTGTTATTGGGTCAACAACAACCAGTCCATGCCCACCCACCTGGAAAAGGGCATCTTTGGTGTCTCCAATGCGGAACTGGACACGCCTTGGCCCAAGCTGGTTCAACTCAAAGCCGAGTTGAAGGCCGCCCTGACAGCATCCAGTGAGGTGGAACAGTTGGCCATGTCCTTGTTCGAGGCCTTGGCCGACAACACCACATACCCGGATGAGGCGCTGCCGCATACCGGTGTCCCCCAGGAATGGGAGCGCATGCTGTCATCGGCATTCATCAAGACACCCGACGGCCAATATGGCACCCGCTGTTCAACGGTGATCATCACCGAGCGCATCCACAAACGCTTGGTCACCCATGTGCTGGAACGCACCTTTAGCCCGACATCGTCCATGGCCTTGCTGCGCCGGGTGACCCTGAAAAACTGGCCCCCACGCCACACGGCTGATGCGATGGAGTTGGCCAAGCTCAACGCGACGCTGCCGCCATCCAGCGTCCACACGCCGCTGCACGAAGACCACTTTGAAAGCAGCGATGTGTCAGAGCACGACAATCACGACTTGCCAGACGGTGCGGTAGCCCGCCGATCACGGGCTCGCAATCTGATCAAGCTGGGTTCAGCCAGGGGCACCAAAGCGGCTTAAAGCCGTTTGACCATGGCTTGGTGGGGGATGCCGACTTCGTCGTAAACATCGCCCTCGGCCACAAACCCTGCGCGTTCATACAAGGCTTTGGCCGCCACCTGCGCGCTGATGCGGATGTGGGTCATCTGACGGCGCTTGGCCTCGTCCAGCAAAGCAGTCAGCAACCTTTGGCCCACGCCAGTGCTTCGGCAAGACTTGATCACGGCCATGCGCCCGATCTTGCCGATTAGGTCTGAGTTGGGCGCGGCCTCACCGGCAGGCGGGATCAAGCGTCCGGTGCCAATGACGAGTCCCGCCTTGCTGCGCAGAATCACATGATGAGACCGGGCATCGTCGTCATCCCATTCCTCTGACTCGTCGATGCCCTGCTCTTTCACAAACACAGCGCGTCGAACGGTTGCCGCATCGGTTTGCAAATCGGCCCAATCACCCTGGATGATTTCAAACACATCCTGGCCCCTTGCCTGCAATTCAATTTGCTGGCGCAGCCCTGGTGGCACGGCAACCGGCTTGGCGGTGTTCAGCGTGGTGAAGACGTAAACGCTCTCTCCCGTGACCAACAAGCGCCCTTGGGTCCACACGGACCAGGCCATGGTGATGGAACTGTTGCCCACTCGATCGCAGCGGATACCGATGTCCAACCAGTCGTCCAGCTTGCCGGGCGCGTGGTACTCAATGGTGTTGCGGCGGATGAAGACTTCACCGCCAAAGAAGTTGAACCCCTCTGGGTAGGGATGGCCCACAGCGCGCCAATACTCGGACATGGCCGTGTCGAAGTAGGTCAGGTAATGGCCGTTGAAGACCACTTGCTGAGGGTCCACCTCGACCCACCTCACCTTGATGCGATGCTTGAACGAAAAATCTTGAAGCGCAGTCATGTCTCAGTGCTCATGAAAAAAGCCCGCGCGGCGTGAACCGGGCGGGCTTGCTGAACCGGCGTGTTGCCAGTCAGGAGATTACTTGCTGTCGCGCAGTTCGCGGCGCAGGATCTTGCCCACGTTGGTCTTGGGCAACTCGGTGTCGCGGAACTCAACGATACGGGGGATCTTGTAGCCGGTCAGGTTCTTGCGGCAGTGTTCCAGCACAGACTCCTTGGTCAGGCCTGGGGTGCGAGGCACGATGATGACCTTGACGCGTTCACCAGCGACTTCGTCCGGCACGCCGATGGCAGCGACTTCCTTGACGTCGGGGTGCATGGCGATCACGTCTTCGATTTCGTTCGGGTAGACGTTGAAGCCGGACACCAGGATCATGTCCTTCTTGCGGTCCACAATCTTGACGAAGCCCTTTTCGTCCATCACGGCCACGTCGCCTGTTGCCAACCAGCCTTCGCTGTCGATGACCTTGGCGGTTTCGTCAGGACGCTGCCAGTAACCCTTCATGACCTGAGGGCCGCGCACGCACAGCTCGCCGGGTTCACCCACATTGGCCCATGTGCCATCTTCGTTGCGGATGCGAACTTCAGTGGAAGGTGCAGGCAGACCGATCGAGCCGGTGAACACAGGCATCGGCTTGCTCACGTCCACAGGGTTCATGGTGACGATGGGCGAGCACTCGGTCAGGCCGTAACCTTCGACGATGGAGTTGCCAGTCACTTCCTTCCAGCGCTCAGCCACGGCACGTTGCAGCGCCATACCGCCAGCCAATGTCAACTTCAAGCCAGAGAAGTTGCGCTTTTGGAAGTCTGGATCGTCCAGGAACGATGCAAACAGGGTGTTGACGCAGCTGATGGCGCTGAAGTTCTCGTTCTTGAGGATCATCATCACGCGCTTGGTGTCGCGTGGGTTGGCGATCAACACGTTACGACCACCCAGACCCAGGAAGATCAGGCAGTTCACGGTCAACGAGTAGATGTGATACAGCGGCAGCGGTGTCACGATGGTTTCGACTTCGCCGGTCATCTGGTTGCCAACCCAGGCGAACGCTTGCTGGCAGTTGGCCAGCACGTTGGCGTGAGTCAACATGGCACCCTTGGCCACACCGGTGGTGCCACCGGTGTATTGCAAGAAGGCCAGGTCTTCAGGCTTGACTTCAGCAGGTTTGACCTTGACCTTGGCGCCAGCTTTCAGAGCATCACGAATCCAGATGGCCTTGGGCAGGCTGTAGGCCGGGACCATCTTTTGAACCTTGCGCATCACAAAGTTCAGGGCCTTACCCTTCAGGTTGATGCCGTCGGACAGCAAATCGCCCAACTGGGTCAACACAACGCGCTTGACGCTGGTGCCAGCCAGCGAGTCTTGAACGGTCTTGGCGAAGTTTTCCATCACGATGATGGTTTCAGCGCCGGAATCCTTCAACTGGTGGTTCAGTTCACGAACCGTGTACAAGGGGTTCACGTTCACCACGGTGGCGCCAACGCGCAAGATGGCAAACAGGCACACAGGGTACTGGAACAAGTTGGGCGACATGATCGCAACGCGATCGCCCTTTTTGATGCCCTGGCTTTGCAACCAGCCGGCAAATGCGTTGACCAGCGAGTCAAGGCGGCCATACGACATTTCAGTGCCGATGCTGACGAAAGCGGTACGGTCGCGGTACTTGGCGATGCACTCGTCAAAGTACTGGTTCATCGACTTGTACTTGTTCACGTCGATGTCAGCGGCTACACCCTGCACATAGGATGACAACCAGATGCGGTTGGTGGTGCCATCGGGGTTGACGATGGATGTGGGCGTAGGCTGGGAAGCCGCTGCAGCTGCTTGGGACATCAAGTTCTCCTCTGTTGCCTGCCGTTTACTGTCTGGCAGAACGTGGCTTACCCCGCCTGGATCTCAGCCGGGGGGACCTTTGGTCAAGTTGGCAAGTTTACCAAGCCCAGCACAGGATTTACGGGTAACCCCTGAACTGGACGGCGGAGTTTAACGCTCCAGGATGGCCACCACGCCTTGACCGCCAGCTGCACAGATGGAAATAAGTCCGCGACCAGAACCTTTTTGCGCCAACATCTTGGCCAAAGTGGCCACGATACGGCCGCCGGTGGCGGCAAATGGGTGGCCCGCAGCCAGTGAGCTACCGTTGATGTTCAGCTTGCTGCGGTCAATCGAGCCCAGGGGTTTGTCCAGGCCCAAACGGTCCTTGCAGTATTTGCCGTCTTCCCAGGCCTTCAGGGTGCACAGCACCTGCGCTGCAAACGCTTCGTGGATCTCATAGAAATCGAAGTCTTGCAGGGTCAAGCCAGCGCGTTGCAGCATGCGCGGCACAGCGTAGGCGGGAGCCATCAGCAGGCCTTCCTTTTTGTTGACAAAGTCAACGGCAGCCACTTCGGCAAAGGTGATGTAAGCCAGCACCGGCAAGTTGTTGGCCTTGGCCCACTCTTCGCTGCCCAGCAGCACGGCAGATGCGCCGTCGGTCAAGGGGGTGGAGTTACCTGGGGTCAAGGTGCCGCGGCCGGGGGCCACTTTTTTGTCAAAGCAAGGCTTGAGTGAGCGCAGCTTTTCAATGCTCAAGTCGGCTCGCAGGTTGTTGTCCTTGCTCACGCCTTTGAAAGGCGTCATCAGGTCAGCGAAGAAGCCATTGGCATAGGCCGCCGCCAGGTTCTTGTGGCTGGCCAAGGCCAATTGATCTTCGTCTTCACGAGAGATGTTCCACTCTTGGCCCATCAGTTCGCAATGCTCGCCCATGGAATAACCCGTACGGGGCTCGCCATTGCGGGGCAAGGTGGGCTTGACCAACATGCTGGGGCGGATCTTGGCCAGCAATCCCAGGCGTTGGCCGGTGGTCTTGGCGCGGTTCACTTCCAACAAGATTTTGCGCATCTTTTCGTTGATGCCGATGGGGGCATCTGACGTGGTGTCCACACCGCCGCCGATACCGCATTCAATGTGGCCCAGCGCAATCTTGTTGGCCACCAGCATGATGGCCTCCAGGCCGGTGCCGCACGCTTGTTGCAGGTCATAGGCTGGGGTTTCAGGCGACAAGGTGGTCGACAACACGCACTCACGCACGAGGTTGAAGTCACGGGCATGCTTCATCACGGCACCCGCGGCCACATCACCCAAGCGCTTGCCATGCAGGTTGAACCGGTCCACCAGTCCTTGGAAAGTGGCCGTCAGCATCTCTTGGTTAGAGACATCAGAGTAAACCGTGTTGGAGCGGGCAAAGGGAATGCGGTTGCCGCCAATGATGGCCACGCGACGGATGGTGTTCATGTTCGTGTCTTCCTTTGATCGATGTGTTCTATGTGTGGGGGCTGTTCAGTAATGAACCCGGCCCCGCAGGTGCGGTTTGTTAGCGGCGGCGTTGCGAACCTCAAACAAGGTCTGGCCTTCTGTTCTGGATGTCCACAGCGCGTTTTGGGCTGGCAGGTACAGCGGGGTTTTGAACTCCGCTTCGATGCTGGCTTGCTCAACGGGCTCGCGAGGCATCAACGTGGCCAAGGCTCTGGCCGATGTCCACATGCCGTGGGCGATCGCCCGCTTGAAGCCCAAGATTCGGGCTGTCAAGGCTGACAGATGAATGGGGTTCACGTCACCGGAGACCAAGCCATAGCGCCGCCCAATGCCTGCTCCGGCATAAAAATCAGCTTGGTGAGACAACGGTGCGGGGTCGACCAAGGTGCTTTCAAAGGCGGGCCCGGTGATGTCTTTCACGCCGATGCGCAGGTAGTGCCCGGTGCTTTCCCACATCAAGGTAGAGCCCCTGATGGCACGTGAGTGCAAGGTAAAGATCTGGCCCTTTTCGTGGCGCAACA
>JBDKHX010000075.1:0-6494 GCA_039797415.1 Pseudomonadota bacterium
TCGAGCAAGCCACCGGCAACAATCGAGTGGGAATGATTTGAGCGCGGTTCATGCCGCGCCAGAACATCCCATGAATGCATGCAGGCCCTTGATCTTCAAGGGCCTTTTTGTTTGTGACGCGCATGAGCTTGCACGACATCCCGGGGACAATACGCGCTCGTTCTGCGTTGCGAGTCGGCGTCCTTGCAAGAGCGGTTTGAAGTTTGTTCGTTGGGTCGCTCAGGGCGAAGGTCATTGCATGGAAATCAAGGTCAATTTTCTCGACAAGCTTCGTCTTGAAGCCAAGTTCGATGACTTCACGGTGATCGCCGACCAGCCCATCCGATACAAAGGTGATGGCTCGGCCCCAGGGCCATTCGATTATTTTCTGGCGTCATCGGCCCTGTGTGCGGCTTACTTCGTCAAGCTGTACTGCGACACACGCGACATCCCGACCGACAACATCCGTTTGTCGCAGAACAACATTGTTGATCCGGACAATCGCTACCAGCAGATCTTCAAGATCCAGGTCGAGTTGCCGGCGGACATGTCCGACAAGGACCGCCAGGGCATCTTGCGATCCATCGACCGTTGCACGGTGAAAAAGGTGGTGCAGGCCGGCCCCGAGTTTGTGATCGAGCAGGTAGACAACCTGGACGCCGATGCGCAGTCCCTGCTGACATTGAAGCCGGACGCCGCGGGCGCGAGCACCTGCATCGCGGGCAAGGACCTGCCGCTGGAGCAGACCATCGCGAACATGTCGGGCGTCCTGGCCGCCTTGGGCATGAAGATCGAGATTGCATCTTGGCGCAACATCGTTCCCAACGTTTGGTCGCTGCATGTCCGCGACGCGCACTCACCCATGTGCTTCACCAATGGCAAGGGGTCGACCAAAGAGAGTGCCTTGGCGTCGGCTTTGGGGGAGTTCATCGAGCGCCTGAGCTGCAACCACTTCTACGGTGGTCAGTTCTGGGGCGAAGACATCGCCAACGCGCCGTTCGTGCATCACCCGAACGAGCGCTGGTTCCAGCCCGGCCCCGATGATGCGCTGCCGGCTGACATGCTCGATGTGCACTGTCTGGACATCTACAACCCCGATGGCGAGCTGCGTGGCTCGCACCTGATCGACACCAACTCAGGCAATGTGGCGCGCGGCATTTGTGCCTTGCCTTTTGTCCGCCAGTCGGACGGGAAGGTCGTCTATTTCCCGTCCAACCTGATCGAGAACCTGTATGTCAGCAATGGCATGAGCGCTGGCAACACGCTGGTCGAAGCGCAGGTGCAATGCCTGTCAGAGATCTTCGAACGCGCTGTCAAACGCGAGATCCTGGAGGGAGAAATCGCACTGCCCGATGTGCCGCAAGAGGTGCTGGCCCGATACCCCGGCATCCTGGCCGGCATCCAGGGGTTGGAAGCGCAGGGCTTTCCGGTTCTGGTGAAAGATGCATCGCTGGGCGGCAAGTACCCCTTGATGTGCGTGACGCTGATGAACCCGAAGACCGGCGGGGTGTTCGCCTCATTCGGCGCGCACCCCAGCTTCGAAGTGGCGCTGGAGCGCAGTCTGACGGAGTTGCTGCAGGGACGCAGTTTCGAAGGCCTGAACGACTTGCCTCGCCCCACCTTCTCAAGCAACGCCGTGACGGAGCCCAACAACTTCGTCGAACACTTCATCGACTCCAGTGGTGTGGTGTCGTGGCGCTTCTTCAGCGCCAAGGCAGACCATGACTTTGTGCATTGGGACTTTTCTCGTCAGGGGTCAAACGCCAATTCCGAGGAGGCCGCAGTCTTGTTCGGCATCCTCAAAGACATGGGCAAGGAGGTGTATGTGGCGGTGTACGACCAATTGGGCGCCACGGCTTGCCGGATCCTGGTGCCAGGTTATTCAGAGGTCTATCCGGTCGAGGACCTCATCTGGGACAACACCAACATGGCCCTCTTGTTCCGCGCCGATATTCTGAACCTGCATCGCCTGGACGATGCCCAACTGCAAGCCCTGCTTGATCGTTTGAAGGACAGTGAGCTGGATGACTACAACGACATCAGCACATTGATCGGCATCGAGTTCGACGAGAACACGGCTTGGGGGCAGTTGACCATCCTGGAACTCAAGCTGCTGATCCACCTCGCATTGCAGCAATTGGAGGACGCGCAGGAACTGGTGTGCGCCTTCTTGCAATACAACGACAACACGGTCGAGCGCGGCTTGTTTTACCAGGCCTTGAACGCGGTGCTGGAAGTGGTGCTGGACGACGACATGGCCCTGGAGGACTACGAAGTCAACTTCCGCCGGATGTTTGGCCAGGCGCGTATGGATGCCGTACTGGGATCGGTGGATGGCAGCGTGCGCTTCCATGGCTTGACGCCAACCAGCATCCAGCTGGAGGGGCTGGACAGGCACCAGCGCCTCATCGACAGTTACAAGAAGCTGCACAGGGCGCGGGCAGTTGGAGTCTCAGCCAACTCTGCTCGATCTGGCCCGTTTGAGTCTTGATGAGCGCGCACTGTACGACGATTTGCGATGGGGGCGCCTGGGTGATCAACCTGTGAGGCTGGAGCAAGAACGGATCGACTTTGGTCAGGTGGTGCTGGCCGTAGGCGGTTGCAGCGTGGGCTGAGCGTGCCGGTGGTCGCCGATGGGCTCGACTGAACGGTATCGCTGCGATACCGCGTACGCAAGGGCCGTGATACAGTAAGCTGGCTTAGGCAAAGCGCCAGACCGATCTCAAATCGTGCTCAGTGAGGCTTGACGCGACGATCCTTGGCTCTGACGTACATCCAAAGCTGACGAAGGGTGCCGCAGCGTCTCATCAAGTTCCGATCTGTTTCACGGCATCGACCACGGTATTGATGTGAACGGATTGCATGTATGTCATTGATTTTGAATGATTTTCTCTGCTCGATAGAGAATCGAGTGGGAATGACGTGAGCCGGTCGACCTTCGACCAGTTGTGTGCCGGCGAGTTAGCCGGCACAAGTCATTTGAAGCTGGCGTGTGGCTTGACCCACTTCCCGCCAGAGATTCTGGGCTTGGCAGACACACTGGAAGTGTTGGATCTGTCAGGCAATGCGCTGTCCTCATTGCCCGATGAGCTGGCTCAGTTCCAGCGCTTGCGCATCATTTTTTGCTCAGACAACCTGTTCACTGAGTTGCCTGATGTGTTGGGGCGTTGTCCTGCCTTGACCATGGTGGGCTTCAAGGCCAATCGTATTCGCACGGTGTCTGCACAGTCTTTGCCGGCCAATCTGCGCTGGCTGATCCTGACGGACAACGAGATTGAAGAGCTGCCTACCGAGATGGGTAATCGGCCTGATTTGCAGAAGGTCATGCTGGCGGGCAACAGGCTGAAGGCACTGCCTGAGTCGATGGCGCAATGTCAGCGCATGGAGTTGCTGCGTATTGCTGCTAACCAGTTGACTGAACTGCCTGCTTGGCTGTTGTCCTTGCCGCGCTTGTCGTGGTTGGCTTATTCAGGCAATCCATTTGTGGCCAGTCTGGAAGCCCGGTTGCAGAGCGCTGATGAGATCGATGAAATCAGCTGGTCTGATCTCGACGTGCAGCATTTGCTGGGGCAGGGTGCTTCGGGCTACATCCATCATGCTCAGTGGCATCGCCCTGGGGACGACGACATGGCGGTGGCCGTCAAGTTGTTCAAGGGGGCTGTGACCAGTGATGGTTTGCCTCAGTGCGAGATGGCTGCGGCCATTCAGGCAGGGCGTCACGCTTATCTGACCGAGGTGCTTGGCCGGGTCGCAGGGCACCCAGACGGTGCCATTGGCCTGGTGATGGGCTTGATTGATGCCCAGTTCAAGAACCTGGCTGGGCCGCCTAGCTTTGAGTCTTGTACACGTGATGTGTATGCGCCGGACACCCGATTTGAATTGCCTGAGTTGCTGTCAATCGCTCACGGCATCGCTTCAGCTGCGCAGCATCTGCATCAGCGCGGCATCATGCACGGTGACCTGTACGGACATAACATCTTGCATGCGGAAGGTGGTCAAGCCTTGATTGGCGACTTTGGTGCCGCTTCGTTTTACGTTCCTGATGATGGCGCCGTAGCGTTGGGTCTGCAACGCCTGGAGGTCCGAGCCTTCGGGTGTTTGCTAGAAGAGTTGTTGGCGCACTGTGATGCCGCAGAGTCGGTTGATTCGAAAGCGGTTCAGGTTTTGGACTTGCTCAACCGGTTGGCCCGTGATTGCCTGTCAGCTCAAACAGAGCTGCGTCCCCTGTTCTTTGAGATCACGAAGAGGTTGCTCTGTGCCATTGATTGGGGGGCCTGATGACTGGGGCGCTAGAGCGCATCCAGCTTAGGCTGATCAGGGTAACTCCAGTGCGCCAAGGTCTGCGGCTACGCCCTGGGTGGGGCGGGCAATGATGCCTACTCCCTCTGCGTACTGGTGAGTGACGAGCAGGTTGTTCGCCGTGGCCCCTTCTGGGGTGCTGCTTGGTCCCGTTCCACCTCGGTTCAGCGCAGGCGATCCTGTCTGCGGTGCAAATGCGGCCGTTAACAATGGGTTGGTACCGGTGAGCAAGGTCGCGCCCACCGTTCTGACATCGGCTGTGAGGCTTGGGTTGGTGCCATACCAGCCGGTTGGTACGTAGTTGGTCCCTTTGAAGTCGAGTACACCCGCGTTGGCACTCAAGAAACGCCATTCGGAGTCACTTTGCTGCCAGAAGATGTTGGACGCTGATTCGACTGTGGTCGAGGCTGCGGCCAGGCCATCTTGTCCAATCTGGAATGGGGAGACATACCAGAACGTGTTTTGGGGCACGTTGTTGACCAACGTATTGGCATAGAAAAACAAGGTGCCGGTACGGGCTTGTGCCTGGGTGTTATCAAAACCCCAGTGGATCATGTTGACTGCGTAGCCCGCAGGCGCCTGGTAGTCATTGACGATGATGTTGCCGTAGACCCAGGCATATGGGTAGAGCGGGTCTTGTTGGAGGTTGGTGAAGGTTTCTTCTTCGGTTTCGACCAGATCCAATGCGCGTGCGCTGGCAAGGATCTTGTTGTAGCGGATGACCGTTCCGCTGCTTCGGTCTTTCAATGAGGATCCACCGTAGGCTTGGCCGATGTAGTTTCCTTCATAGAGGACACGCCGGGCCTGTACGTAGAGGTTGTGCTCCGTTTGCCGACCGATGTTGCCGTTGAGGTGGATGCGGTTGCGGCGAATGATGACGTTGGCGCTGTAGTCGTCAGCGGAGGAGCCCTTCGTATTGGTGAACACGCCAACGCCGTTACCGGTGATCTCGCAGTTTTCGATTGTCAGGTTGTGAACGCGGACGGCATAAATGGCCGCGGCAAAGTTGTCGTAGGTTCTTGTTGATCCGTTGTTGCTCGTAAAACTGGTGCCAACTTTGGCTCCTGTCAACTTGAGGTTCTGAATGGTGATGTGCTTGGGTGTGTAGGTATCCCAGGCGTCAGAGGAGCCTCGGTAGATGCTGATGAGCGCGTAAGGTTGGATGGCGTCGCCGTAATTCGCATTGCGTGCATCGGTTGCGGTGATGGCCGAATTGCCGGATATTTCGGGGCGGTTGCAACTGCCGTCGGTGACGCCATTGATGACAACGGGGTCTGTCTCGGTGCCTTGGGCACGCAAGCCGAATTTGGTGCGATATGGGGTGGCGCGGTAGTAGATGTTGACAACATCACCTGCTTGCAAACTGAGCCAGGGTACGTCTGTCAACTCGGTGTAGGTTTTGCCCGGGCCGACGTCGTAGGTTTGGTGTGAGCCAGTGAGCGCTGTGGAGCAGCTTGTTGCTGGTGATGCTTGAGCGGCTGGTGGCCATGCTCCGCTTGGATCAACGTTGGTGATGGGCGGCGTTGTGTTGTTCACAAAATCTGGATTGGCCGTATTGCCTCCGGCGCCTCCACCACAAGCGACCAATACGATCGGTAACACACTGCTTGCCAGTATTGCGATAACTGATCGGGTGATGGACATACCTCGCCTTATTTGGAATCGGCCTGATTCATTCTAGAAATTTCAATGAAAGTCGCGGCTGCTTGTGTTGAGCCTGCCCAGTAGCGGTGTGCAATCTTTCAGGTAATGCGCGATCAGATGACAAACAGCGCCTTCACGCTGCCAGACGCCATAAACGGCCATCAGCCGAGCTTGCAACAAGACGCTGCGTTGGCGTTCTCGAATTTGTTTCCAAATGATCACGTTGACCGTGCCGGTTTCGTCTTCCAGGGTGACGAAGACCACGCCGGCGGAGGTGTCGGGTTGCTGGCGAACGGTGACGATGCCGCAGGCTTTGGCCAGTCGCCCATTGGGGTAAGTGTGCAGCACTTGGGCGCTCATCAAGCGCTGTTCAGCCAAATGAGGGCGCAGCAAGGCCAAGGGGTGCCGTCTCAAGGTCAAACCTGTTGAGGCGTAGTCGAAGACGATTTCCTCGCCTTCTGGCGCGGCAGGTAAGGTCAGTTGTGTTTCGTTGACGGGGGCTTCGCGTAGCAAAAGTGGTGAGCGGTGCAGGGCGCTGCTGTCCCACACCTGTTGGCGACGATGACCCGACA
>JBDKHX010000076.1:0-14227 GCA_039797415.1 Pseudomonadota bacterium
TGACCATCCGTCGCTTCAAGCGTTTCAGCGGCGACAACCAATTGGCCAGCTACATCCACGGCTCCCGCATTGGTGTGATGGTTGAGTTCACTGGTAGCGAAGTGGCTGCCAAGGACGTGGCCATGCACATTGCTGCGATGAAGCCTGTGTCCTTGTCTTCGGACGACGTGCCTGCCGCGCTGATCGAAACAGAGCGTAGCGTTGCGACAGCCAAGGCCGCTGAGTCTGGCAAGCCTGCCGACATCGCTACCAAGATGATCGAAGGCGCTGTTCAGAAGTACCTGAAGGAAGTGTCCCTGTTCAACCAGGTCTTCGTGAAGGCTGCTGACGGCAAGCAAACCGTTGAGCAATACCTGAAGGCTGCCAACACTGTGGTCAAGGGCTTCACGATGTACACCGTGGGTGAAGGCATCGAGAAGAAGCAAGACGACTTCGCTGCAGAAGTGGCCGCCATGAAGGCTGCTGCGGGCCAATAAGCCCACAAGCAAGCAAGGGGGCGTTCAGCCCCCTTTTGCTATCTGCCTCACAAGAGGTGGAGACGGAAGGGGAACCTTTCGTAGAAATTGGATCCACAACAATGCTCCGGCGGGAAGTTGCGTTAACCTTCTGCCTGAGCTGAAAAGTCAGTGAACAAGGACGAATGCATGCCCGCCTATAAGCGCATCCTCTTGAAACTCTCCGGTGAAGCATTGATGGGCGATGATGCCTATGGCATCAACCGCGCAACCATTGTCCGGATGGTCAAAGAAATTCAAGAGGTCACCAACCTCGGTTGTGAAGTGGCGGTGGTCATTGGTGGCGGCAATATTTTCCGCGGTGTGGCCGGTGGCTCTGTTGGTATGGACCGTGCAACGGCCGACTACATGGGCATGTTGGCCACGGTCATGAACTCGTTGGCCCTGGCCGACACCATGCGCCAGGAAGGCATGACCGCTCGTGTGATGTCTGCCATCAGCATCGATCAAGTGGTCGAACCTTATGTTCGCCCCAAGGCCTTGCAGTATCTTGAAGAAGGCAAGGTCGTCGTGTTTGCGGCCGGTACGGGTAACCCGTTTTTCACCACAGATACAGCGGCCGCTTTGCGCGGTGCCGAGATCGGTGCCGAAATCATGCTGAAGGCCACCAAGGTCGATGGCGTCTACACAGCAGATCCTAAAAAGGATCCTGAAGCGACACGCTACAGCACCATTACTTTTGACGAAGCCTTGATCAAGAACTTGCAAGTTCTCGACGCCACTGCATTTGCGCTGTGCCGCGATCAGAATTTGCCCTTGAAGGTGTTTTCGATTTTCAAGCCCGGCGCACTGAAGCGCGTTGTGATGGGTGAGGATGAGGGCACGCTGGTTCACGTTTGACCGGTGTTGTCGTTAGGTTTTCGGAGTCAAAAATGAGCATTGCAGATATCAAAAAAACCGTCGAGCAGAAGATGCAGAAGTCGGTCGATGCGTTCAAGAACGAATTGACCAAGATCCGCACTGGTCGTGCTCACCCCGGCATCCTGGATCAGGTCCAGATTGACTATTACGGCTCCATGGTGCCGATCAGCCAAGTGGCGAACGTGACCTTGATGGATGCTCGCACCATCAGCGTTCAGCCTTGGGAAAAGGGTATGGGCGCCAAGATCGAGAAGGCGATTCGCGAATCCGATCTGGGCTTGAACCCGTCGTCTCAAGGTGACTTGATTCGCGTTCCGATGCCGCCTTTGACCGAAGAGCGTCGTCGTGAGTTGACCAAAGTGGTCAAGAGCGCTGGCGAAGATGCCAAGGTGGCGATTCGCAATTTGCGCCGCGATGCCAACGAGCAAGCCAAGAAGCTGCTCAAGGATAAGTTGATCACCGAAGATGATGAACGCCGTTCGCAAGACGAAGTACAAAAGCTGACCGACAAGACCATCATCGAAGTGGATAAGTTGGTTCAAAGCAAAGAAGCTGAGATCTTGGCGGTCTGATCGACGCTTTGTCTTAAACTTCATATTTGTCCGAGGCGGTACGACCGCCTCGCTTCGTTTCCAGACGGCCCTTTTTTGTGGCCGTGACTTCTCGGGTCGCCCCATTCATGGCCGTTTCCTCTGCCTCTGATACTCCACTTCCTCGCCATGTCGCCATCGTGATGGATGGCAATGGCCGTTGGGCCAGCAAGCGATTCATGCCACGTGGTGTGGGGCACAAGGCAGGGGTCGATTCCCTGGTCAATGTTGTCAAGGCTTGCAATGAGCGCAACATCCAGTACGTCACGGTGTTCGCCTTCTCCTCTGAAAACTGGAAGCGTCCAGAAGAGGAAGTCTCTGGCCTGATGAGTTTGTTGATCGTGGCGCTGTCCAAGCACCTGATCAAGTTGGAAGTCGATGGCGTGCGGATTCGCGTGGTGGGTGATTCGGCGGGCGTGTCGGACAAGGTGCGTGAGGCCTTGGACAATGCCGAAAAGGAAACGGCCCACAATTCCAAGTTGGTGTTGACCGTGGCGTTCAACTACGGTGGCCGCTGGGACATCGTGCAAGCTTTTAAAAAGGCCATAGCCGCTGGTGTTGCGCCCGATGCTTTGTCTGAAGAAGTGCTGTCCAAGTACATGGCCATGTCTTACGCGCCAGACCCAGATTTGTTCATCCGCACGGGTGGTGAAATCCGTCTGTCGAACTTTTTGCTCTGGCAGAGCGCGTATTCGGAGTTGTTTTTCACAGATTGTTTGTGGCCTGATTTCGATGCCAAAGAGCTGGACCGTGCCTTGGCCGAATTTGCGCAACGCGAACGTCGCTTTGGTGGCGTGACAGCGGAATCCAATCAAAACCAAGGGGCTGCGTGAGATGTTGAAGCAACGAGTGATCACCGCGCTGATCCTGTTTGGTGCGTTTGTCTGGACACTGTCTGTGCCGTTTGCCTGGCCTTTTGCTGCGCTGACCTTGTTGTTGATTGGTGCGGCAGGTTGGGAGTGGTCGCGCTTGAACGAGCAAGCTGGATTGGCTCAGTGGGTGTACGGCGCCGTTGCTGCGCTGATTGGCTTGGCCTTGGCTCAAGGTATGGGCGTTGAGGGTTTGGGTAATTGGTTGGTCCAAGCGCACGGCGGTCATGAACATGTGCATGAGTTGGGGCACGCCCTGGCTGGGTTTGCCGTGTCGCCGTGGTTGTGGTGGATCGCGGTTTTCGTTTGGGTTGTGGGGGGTGCCTGGGCCTTGAAGTTTGGTACGACGTCGTGGCGCAGTATCCCGCCTGTTTATCGCCGATTCTTGGGCTTGGTTTTGTTGCCCGTTGCCTGGTTGGCCATGGCTGAAGGCCGTGCTCACGGCGTGAATTTTCTGTTGTCGATGTTGTTCCTGGTTTGGGCGGCTGACGTTGGGGCTTATTTTGGCGGCCGCACTTTTGGACGTCGCAAACTGGCTCCCAGCATCAGCCCTGGCAAAAGCTGGGAAGGCGTTTGGTCTGGATTTGCCACGGTTGTGTTGGTGGCGGTCATCTGGATCTGGGTTGACCAATCGACCTCCGTTGATTCGCCCAGTATGTACAGCCATCTGTTGCAAGGTTTAGGGCCAGTTGGCATGGCGTTGTCGCTGTTGTTCTTGACGGCGATGAGCGTGGTCGGTGATTTGTTTGAGTCGCTGATCAAGCGGCAAGCGGGTGTCAAGGACAGCAGTCAGTTGTTGCCTGGGCACGGCGGTGTACTGGATCGCATCGATGCGTTGTTGCCTGTCTTGCCCATCCAGATGGCTTTGATGTCGCTTTGCCATGGTTGATTCCTCATCTCATCAAACGCCAGTGCGTGTTTGCGTACTGGGTGCAACGGGTTCGATCGGGTCGAACACGCTGGATGTCTTGTCTCGTCACCCGGGGCGCTACGAGGTGTTTGCGCTGACCGGCGCCAGTCGTGTTTCAGAGCTGCTGGCGCTGTGTATCCAGTGGCGTCCTCGTTTTGCGGTGATGCCAGATCCTGCTTTGGCGGATCAATTGAGAGACGGCATCCGCGGTCATGGCCTGAACACCGAGGTTTTGTCAGGTGAGCAAGCACTGAGCGATGTGGCTGCCCATCCTGATGTCGACATGGTGATGGCGTCCATCGTGGGGGCAGCTGGTCTGGCCCCTTGTCTGGCTGCCGCACGCGCGGGCAAGCGTTTGCTGCTGGCCAACAAAGAGGCGATTGTTGTTGGCGGCCAGTTGTTCATCGACGCCGTGGCGCAAGGTGGCGCTACTTTGCTGCCCATTGACAGTGAGCATTCCGCTATTTTTCAGTGCTTGCCCGAAGACCGAGCAACCTGGCACAGCCGAATTGATCACATTGTGTTGACAGCGTCTGGTGGTCCGTTTCGTGAACGGAACCCAATGACGTTTGGAGAGATCACACCTGAGCAGGCTTGCGCGCATCCCAATTGGGTGATGGGCCGCAAGATTTCGGTGGACTCTGCCACGATGATGAACAAGGCGCTTGAGGTGATTGAAGCGAAATGGTTGTTCGGGCTCAAGCCTGAGCAAGTCAAGGTGGTGATTCACCCGCAAAGCATCATTCATTCGATGGTGGTTTGCCGGGATCGCTCTGTGCTGGCTCAGATGGGCACGCCAGATATGCGTGTGCCGATTGCGTATGGTTTGTCATGGCCTGAGCGCATTGAGTCGGGCGCTGATTTGCTGGACTTCACCAATTTGAAGGCACTGACATTTGAAGTGCCTGATGCGAAGCGGTATCCCGGTTTGCAATTGGCTTGGGACACTTTGAATGGACCGGCTGGCAGCACCTGTGTGTTGAACGCAGCGAACGAAGTGGCGGTGGATGCGTTTTTGAATCGACAGGCGCGTTTCGATCAGATTCATGCCATCAATGCCCAGACTCTGGCTGATTGTTTGCCAACGCCTGACAGCGTTCAAAGTGTGGATGGCTTGTTGGATCTCGATACACGCGCACGTCTGGCCGCAAAGGCCATCGTCGAACGCCTGAGGGCGTAAAGGTTGTCTATGGGCATGACGTTTTTGGCTTTTCTTGTCACCATCGCTGTCTTGGTGGTGATTCACGAATACGGGCATTACCGCGCAGCGGTGGCCTGTGGCGTCAAAGTCCTGAGGTTTTCGGTCGGGTTTGGTCGGGTCTTGTGGTCTCGTCAAAAGGGCGAGACGGAATTTGTGGTGTGTGCCTTGCCTTTTGGCGGCTACGTCAAGATGCTGGATGAGCGTGAGGCGCCGGTCGATATTTCTGAACGGCACCGCGCGTTCAATCAAAAAAAGTTGTGGCAGCGTGCTTGCGTTGTCGCAGCCGGGCCTTTGGCCAATCTGGCATTGGCTGTTGTGCTTTACGCCGGGGTGAACTGGGCTGGCGTTGAAGAGTTGAGCCCATGGATGGCGCAGCCTACGGCTGGCAGCATGGCTGAAAAGGCCGGTTTGCGGGCACAGGACGAAGTTGTCGCGGTCAAGTCTCCTGCTGACGACGAATGGCAATCGATCCGTTCGATGACCGATTTTCAGTGGCACCTCACTCGTGTCGCGTTGAACGGTTTGCCGATGGACATGCAGGTACGTACGCGTCGACCAGATGGCATGGTTTCATCAGGTGTCAGAACCTTGTCGCTGCCACTGAACGAAATCATGGTGGCCGATGTCGACGCCAAGCTGCTGGATCGTGTGGGATTGAATGGCCCATTTACCGAACCATTGGTGGATGAGGTTGTGCCGGGTGGGCCAGCCGCCCGTGCTGGTTTGCAAAAGGGCGATCGGGTGTTGCGTGTTGATGGTCGTGCGCCGACTGACGCGACCCAATTGCGTAAGTGGATTCGCTCCAGTCAAGTCAATGGACAGACTCAGCCGCTTCAATTTGAGGTGGATCGCAAAGGGCAAGTTCTGAGTTTGGTCGTGTTGCCTGTGCTCAAGGACGTGCAGGGGCAACAGGTGCCGCGCATTGAGGCTGCTTTGGGGGCCATGCCCGCCATCATCACTGTTCAATACGGTGTGTGGGACGGTCTGACCCGGGCCTTGTCTCACACCTGGGATGTGTCTCGTTTGAGCGTGGAAATGCTGGGCAAGATGGTGATCGGTCAGGCGTCGATCAAGAATTTGAGCGGGCCCATCACGATTGCCGATTACGCAGGCAAGTCAGCTGAAATGGGGTGGATCCCTTACCTGGGATTCCTGGCTGATGGTGGGCACCTCATGTATTATCTTTTCGAAGCTGTGACAGGGCGGCCAGTGTCTGATGCCTGGCTGGAACGCTTGCAGCGTGGTGGCGTGGCCATCATGTTGGGCATGATGTCTCTGGCGATTTACAACGATCTGGCGCGGCTGCTTGGCGCGCACTAAGCTTTTGCATGCATATTCCTTCCATGACCGTGTCCCGGCTTAAGCCGACTTTCGTGGCTGCTTTGGTTGCAGCCCTTTGTCAGACGTCGGCCTGGGCTGTCGAACCATTTGTTGTCAAAGACATTCGGGTCGAGGGCTTGCAGCGTGCTGATGCCGGTACCGTTTTTGCGTCCTTGCCCTTTCGCGTCGGTGATACCTATACCGATGACAAAGGTGCAGCGAGTTTGCGGTCCTTGTTTGCAACGGGCCTGTTCAAGGACGTCCGCATCCAGATCGAAGGCAATGTAGCCGTCGTGGTGGTTGAAGAGCGTCCGGTGATCGCTCGTGTTGAGTTCGTCGGGACCAAAGAGTTTGACAAGGATGCGCTGGTCAAGTCCTTGAAGGATGTGGGTATTGGTGAAGGGCAGCCGTTTGACCGCGCCTTGGCCGATCGCGCCGAGCAGGAACTCAAACGACAGTACTTGTCGCGCAGCTTGTATGGCGCCGAAATCGTCACCACGATCACGCCGGCAGAGCGCAATCGCGTCAACGTGACCTTCACGGTGACGGAGGGTGACGTTACCAAGATCAAGCAAATGCGCATCACAGGGAATCACGCATTCTCTGAGAGCACCTTGCTGTCGCAGATGGATTTGACGACGGGTGGTTGGTTGACCTGGTATACCAAGTCGGACCAGTACGCTCGCTCCAAGCTCAATGCCGACTTGGAGGCCTTGAAGTCGTACTACCTCAACCGTGGTTACCTTGAGTTCAAGGTTGAGTCCACACAGGTGTCGATTTCGCCAGATAAGCAGAAGATTTCTGTCGCGATCAACGTGGTGGAAGGCCCCAAGTACACAGTCACAGGCGTTCGCCTCGAAGGTGATTTCCTGGGTAAGGACGAAGCCTTCCGCAGCTTGGTGACCATCAAGCCTGGCGATCCCTATCGTGCAGACGATGTGGCTTCCACCATCAAGGCGTTCACGGATCGCTTTGCGACCTTTGGTTATGCCTTCGCCAAGGTTGATCTCAAGCCTGAAATCAACCGTGAAAAGGGGCAGGTTGTCGCTGTGCTGGTGGCTCAACCCCAGCGCCGTGTGTATGTGCGCCGCATCAACGTGGCGGGCAATTCACGGACACGCGATGAGGTGATCCGTCGCGAGTTCCGCCAATTTGAATCGGCCTGGTATGACGGCCAAAAGATCAAGCTGTCCCGTGACCGTGTGGACCGTTTGGGGTACTTCAAACAAGTCAACGTCGAAACATCCGAAGTGCCGGGCACCCAGGATCTGGTTGACTTGACTGTGTCGGTTGAGGAAAAGCCAACCGGTAACCTGATGCTTGGCGCTGGTTTCTCGACGGCTGAGAAGCTGACGCTGACCGCGTCGATCAAGGGCCTGGAAGTCAACACCAGCAAGTACAACCGTACGCTGGTGGTCAGCACGGTCGATCCGTACTTCACAGACGATGGTGTTTCCCGCTCATACGATCTGTTCTATCGCACCTCACGGCCGTTGAGCACACAAGGTGGTGATTATCAGATTGTGACCCCGGGTGGTGCCATTCGGTTTGGCGTTCCGTTTACCGAATTTGACACGGTGTTCTTTGGTTTGGGCGCAGAACAAACCGAAATTCGCGGCAACCTCGGCTTGCCGGTCAGCTACAAGGTTCACCGCGATATTTTCGGCGAACGCAGCTTGTCTGTGCCTTTGACGGTGGGTTGGGCCCGCGATGCACGCGACAGCTTGATTGCACCGACCCAAGGTCGTTATCAGCGTGTGAATCTGGAAATGGGCGTGGCCGGCGACACCCGTTATCTGCGCAGTGATTACCAGTTCCAGCAGTTCTTCCCCATCACCAACCGCTTTACCCTGGGGTTCAACACCGAAGTTGGGTATGGGCGTGGCATGGCAGGCAAGCCATATCCCGTGTTCAAGAACTTCTATGCAGGTGGTTTGGGCACGGTTCGTGGGTTTGAGCAAAACTCCTTGGGCCCAGCAGACATTGAAGGCGCCTACATCGGCGGTTCCAAGCGCTTCAACCTCAATACTGAGTTGTATGTGCCGTTCCCCGGCGCGGGCAATGACCGCACTTTGCGGATGTTCGCTTACATGGATGCCGGTAACGTGTGGGGTGAGCAGCAAAAAGTGTCTGCAAATGACCTGCGCGCATCGGTTGGCGTGGGCATCAGCTGGGTTTCGCCCGTGGGTCCTTTGAAATTGAGTTACGGCAAGCCGATTCGCAGTTTCGACCAAGATAAAATCCAGAAACTTCAGTTCCAGATCGGTACCGCGTTTTGACCATGAAAATGATCACCAAGGCCCTGGCGGCCACTTGTCTTGTCCTGGGCTCTATCGGTGCGCAAGCACAGGAGCTCAAAATTGGTTACGTCAACCTGGACAAGGTTTTGCGTGACGCTTCTCCGGCCAAGGCTGCGCAAGCCAAGCTGGAAGCCGAGTTCAGCCGCCGTGAAAAGGATTTGTCCGACCTGGAGCAAAAGCTCAAAGGGGCATCAGACAAATTCGAAAAGGATGCGTTGACCCTGGGTGAGTCTGAGCGCAATCGCCGTCAACGCGACTTGATCGAGCAAGACCGTGAACTGCAGCGCAAGCGTCGCGAGTTTCAGGAAGACCTGAACCAGCGCAAGAACGAAGAGTTGTCCAGCGTGTTGGATCGTGCCAACCGTGTGGTCAAACAGATTTTTGAGCAAGACAAGTACGACGTGATTTTGCAAGAGGCCGTGTTTGCAGCGCCTCGTGTGGACATCACCGACAAAGTGATCCGCGCGCTGAATTCCGGATCGGTCAAGTGACCCCTGTGGAGGTCTCGATGGCGGATGCCATTCAAGTCTCGGTTGCTCAAGTTGTTGCAGATCTGGGTGGGGAGCTGATTGGCTCCCCTGATTGCGTTGTGGGGCGGGTTGCCCCGCTGGATGCAGCCGCAGAGCCTGGCTTCATCTCATTTTTGAGCAATCCCAAGTACCGGTCTCAGTTGACCAGCACTGCTGCGCAATGTGTGATCGTTCACGCATCCTTGCGCGAGGAAGCCGCTGCATTGCCTTCGGCCATCCTGACAGACGATCCCTACCTGTACTTTGCGCGCTTGACGCAATGGTGGGCGGCGCGTTTCCGTCCACGGGCGGCGGGTGGCGTTCACGCCAGTGCGGTGGTGGACCCCAGTGCAACGATCGAATCCGGTGCATCTGTAGGCCCTTTGGCTGTGGTGGAGGCCGGTGCGATCGTTCGTGCAGGCGCATCCATCGGTCCTCAATCAGTGGTTGGTGCACGTGCCGTCATTGGTGAGAACACCCGCCTGTCCGCCAATGTGACGGTGGGTTACGACTGCCAGATTGGCGCGCGTTGCATCTTGCACAGTGGCGTGGTCATCGGTGCGGATGGCTTTGGCTTTGCGCCGCACAAAGGCCAGTGGATCAAGATTGAACAGCTGGGGGCGGTGCGCATTGGTGACGACGTTGAAATCGGCGCCAACACCTGTATCGACCGCGGCGCACTGGATGACACGGTCATCGGTCAAGGTGTGAAGTTGGATAACTTGATCCAGATTGCGCACAACGTGCAAATTGGCGATCACTCGGCGATGGCCGGCTGTGTCGGCGTGGCAGGTAGCACCAAGATTGGTTCGGGTTGCACGGTCGGTGGCGCTGCCATGGTGTTGGGGCATTTGACCCTGGCCGATGGCGTGCACATTTCTGCGTCCACCGTCGTGTCCAGCTCTATTCACAAGCCGGGTCAGTACACCGGCTTCTTCCCTTTGGATGACAACGCATCCTGGGAAAAGAACGCCGCAACCTTGCGGCACCTGCATGCTTTGCGTGATCGCATTCGTGCTTTGGAAAAGCTAAACAAATGAAGATGGACATCCATAAGATTCTCGAGAAGTTGCCACACCGCTATCCATTCCTGCTGGTGGATCGCGTGCTCGAGATCGACGACAACGTGCAGATCAAGGCCATCAAGAACGTGTCGATCAACGAGCCGTTCTTTCAGGGGCACTTTCCCAAGCGTCCGGTGATGCCGGGCGTGCTGATGCTGGAAGCGCTGGCGCAAGCCGCGGCTTTGCTGGTGTTTTCGTCGCAAGGCACCACGGTGGATGATGATTCGGTGGTGTACTTTGTGGGCATCGATGGCGCTCGTTTCAAGCGCCCCGTTGAACCTGGCGATCAGCTCTTGCTGGACGTCAAGGTCGACCGAGTCAAGGCCGGCATCTACAAGTTCAACGCGCAAGCGTTTGTCGATGGTGAGTTGGCTGTTGAGGCGCAACTGATGTGTACCAAGCGCAAGGTGTCTTGATTACGCCATGGCCATGATTCATCCAACCGCCATTGTTGACCCCCAAGCTCAGTTGGCTGACGACGTCAGCGTGGGGGCGTACACCATCATCGGCCCCCATGTTCGCATTGGCGCAGGCACGGTCATTGGTCCGCACTGCGTGATCGAAGGGCACACCACCATCGGGTGCGATAACCGCGTTTACCAATTTGCGTCTTTGGGGGCCAATCCGCAGGACAAGAAGTATCGCGATGAGCCCACGAAGTTGATCATCGGGGACCGCAACACCATCCGCGAGTTCACGACCTTCAACACAGGTACGGTGCAAGACAAGGGTGTGACCCAGATCGGCAACGACAACTGGATCATGGCCTACGTGCACGTGGCGCATGACTGCACCATTGGTGACCACAACACGATCGCCAACTCGGTTCAGTTTGCCGGGCACGTTGAGGTGGGTAACCGCACCTTGATTGGCGGCATCAGCGGTATCCATCAGTTCGTTCGCATCGGCGATTACGCCATGCTGGGCTTCCAGACGCGTTTGTCGCAAGATTTGCCGCCATTTGTGATGGCCGCAGGCAACCCCGCCGAAGCGCAGAGCCCTCATCAGGAAGGCCCTCGTCGTCAGGGCTATTCGAACGAGCGTTTGGCTGTGCTCAAGCAGATGTACCGTTTGCTCTATCGCAAGGGCTTGACGCTGGAGTCGTCTCGCGCGGAGATCGAGGCTTTGCGTGGCACCGTGCCTGAAGCGGACGCTGACATCGACAACATGGTGTCTTTCTTGGCGAACGCCTCGCGTGGCATTGTTCGCTGAGCATGGCTGATCGTTTGAATTTGGCCATGGTGGCTGGCGAGACCTCCGGGGACTTGCTGGCCGGTTTGCTGCTGGGTGGACTGAAGCAACGCTGGCCTGATCTTGCATCACATGGCATTGGCGGCCCCAAAATGGCGGCCCATGGTTTTGATGCCTGGTGGCCTTACGAGAAGCTGGCGGTGCATGGCTTCAACATGGAGGTGCTGCGCCGCTTCCGTGAGATTTATGGCATCCGCAAAGAGCTTGGCAATCGTCTGTTGGCGCAGCGTCCGGATGTGTTTGTGGGCGTCGATGCGCCTGACTTCAATCTGGGCCTGGAGTCTCGCCTGAAGCAGGCGGGCATCAAAACGGTTCACTTTGTCAGCCCTTCTATCTGGGCTTGGCGGGGCGGCCGCATCAACAAGATCCATCAGTCGGTGGACCACATGTTGTGCCTGTTCCCGTTTGAGCCTGAGCTGTACCACGCCAAAGGCATCGCCGCGACTTTTGTGGGGCATCCCTTGGCGGACGCCATTCCCATGGAGGTGCCGCGTGAGGCGGCCCGTCAGCGCCTGGGGCTGTCACCCGACGCCAAAGTAGTGGCTGTGTTGCCAGGTAGCCGTCGTGGCGAGATTCAGCACATCGCGCCCACGTTTTTGCAGACGGTGGCTCTGCTGGCTCGATTGAGGCCTGAGCTGAAATTCGTGCTGCCGGTTGTGCCAGGCTTGCGTGAGCTGGTGGCGCCGATGGTGGCCGAGCATGCGCCTGATGCGCCCTTGATGGTGGTCGATGGGCAATCGCATGACGCCTTGGCTGCTTGCGATGTGACCTTGATCGCCAGTGGCACGGCCACTTTGGAAGCGGCTTTGTTCAAACGGCCGATGGTGATCAGCTACAAAATCAGTGGCCTGAGCTGGCAGCTGATGAAGCGCATGGGTTATCTGCCTTGGGTTGGTTTGCCCAACATTTTGCTGCGCGATTTTGTGGTGCCTGAGCGTTTGCAGCATGACGCCACACCTGAGCAGCTGTCACGCGATGTGCTGGATTGGTTGGACCATCCAACCAAGGCGGCTGCAGTCGAGCAGCGTTTCACTGAACTACATCACACCCTGCGTCGCAACACGGCGCAGGCGGCTACCGATGCCATCGCCCAAGTCATCGAAAGCCGCTAAGTCTGCGGCGGCCGAGCCAGAGCAACTGGACTTGTTGTTCAAGCCCGTCGTCGGTTTGATCGCAGGGGTGGATGAGGCTGGGCGTGGGCCCCTGGCTGGGCCTGTGGTTGCTGCCGCGGTCATCCTGGACGACCTCCAGCCCATTCAAGGCCTGGCTGACTCCAAGAAGTTGTCAGCCAAACAGCGTGAACGGCTGTATGACGAGATCAAGGCCAAGGCCTTGTGCTGTTGTATTGCAGAAGCCTCGGTTGAAGAAATCGACGAGATCAACATCTTGCAGGCGACGATGCTGGCCATGCGCCGGGCGGTAGAAGGTTTGCGCTTGAAACCCTCCTTGGTCCAGGTGGATGGCAACCGGTTGCCGGTGTTGAAAGTGCCTGCGGAAGCCATTGTCAAAGGTGACTCGAAGGTGGCTGCGATCTCCGCAGCCTCGATTTTGGCCAAGGTTCACCGCGACCGACTGTGCGACGACTTGCATCAGTCTTATCCTGAATACGGATTTGAAGGTCACAAGGGCTATCCGACAGCCGAACATGTCGCGGCCATCAAACGCCACGGGGTCACGCCAGCGCACCGGCGCAGTTTTGGGCCGGTGAAGGTGGTGCTCGGCTTGGCTCCTGACCCCACTTTGGTTCAGCCTCGCGGCCGCCGCTCTTGATGGAGGTGGCTCGTCCACCCGCATCGCTCATCTAGAAGGCAAAGATGTCTCAAACGACTGTGGTCACCTCGCGTGACAACCCGCTCATCCAACGACTTCGTAAGTTGAGCCAAGACCCCGGCGCATATCGAAAGCTGGGCGAAATCTGGTTGGAGGGCGATCACTTGTGCTCGGCCTGCCTGGCCCGAGGTGTGCCTGTGGCCGTGGCCGTGATTGCCGATACCGCATGGCTGGGCGAGGGGGGGCAGGGCGCATCGCACGACCCTCAGGCGGTCAAGCTCAGTGACCTGGCTCGCCAGGCGCGCAAGGTCGTGGTGGTTCAGCAGGCACTGTGGACCGGCTTCACGGGGCTGGAGTCTCCTGCCAAGTTGGGATTTTTAGTGGGTGCGGCAGAGTTGTCGGGCACCGACGGCGGGATGATCGGTTCTGGGTTGCGGACCGTGGTGCTGGACCGCCTGCAAGATGCTGGCAATGTGGGCAGTGTGTTGCGTAGCGCATCGGCCCTGGGTATTGAGCAGGTGGTGGCTTTGAAGGGCACGGCGGCGTTGTGGTCGCAAAAAGTTTTGCGTGCCGGGATGGGGGCGCACTTTGCGTTGCGCTTGGTGGAGCAGTTCGAACCGGCTCAGTTGGGGCAATTGAACGTGCCGTTGATTGCGACCAGTTCTCACGCTGATTTCTCTTTGCATCAGGCGCCTTTGCCAGACCCGTGTGCATGGGTCATGGGGCATGAAGGGCAGGGTGTGGCCGCCTCGGTCATGGCGCAGTGTGCCCATACGGTATCCATTCCACAGCCGGTATCCATTCCACAGCCTGGTGGCGAAGAGTCCTTGAACGTGGCGGCTGCCGCTGCGGTGGTTTTGTATGAGTCTTTGCGGCGTCGTCTGTGAGGAATTTGCAGCAGTGGTTTGGCGGTGTGTCCTCAAGCTGCCGGCCGATTGAGCAAACAAAATCAGTTCAGCCTAGAATGTTGTCGTCGGGCGATGCCCGTGTATCACTGGAGAATCAATGGATCGGTCTTTGAAACCTTTGGATGTTGTTTACGGCTCTTCGCTGGGCGTGGATCGCCA
>JBDKHX010000077.1:0-7124 GCA_039797415.1 Pseudomonadota bacterium
ACGGTCGCAGGTGGCCACGCCCAGTCAATTGATCAATGCAGATGTGTACTCAGGCCTGGTGGCCAACGGGTTTCGTCGCAGCGGCATGTTCACTTACCGTCCTTATTGCGACGGATGTCAGGCATGCGTCCCACTGCGAGTGTGCGCAGATCGTTTCAGCCCAAGCCGCAGCCAAAAGCGAGCACACAAGGCGCACCAACATTTGGAAGCACGAGTCTTGCGGCTTTGCTTCAGCAAAGAGCACTACGACCTCTATCTACGCTACCAAAATGGCCGGCATCAGGGTGGCGGCATGGATCACGACTCCGTTGATCAGTACACGCAGTTTTTGCTTCACAGTCGGGTCAACTCTCGCTTGGTGGAGTTCCGCGAGCCCGCCAAAGAAGGGCAACAGCAAGGTCAATTGAAGATGGTGTCCATCTTGGACATCCTCAATGATGGCTTGTCTGCGGTCTACACGTTCTATGAACCCGAGGCCCACACCAGTTATGGTACGTACGGTGTGCTGTGGCAAATTGAACAGGCCAAGAGTCTGAACTTGCCTTATGTGTACTTGGGATATTGGATCGCCCAAAGCCCCAAAATGGCCTACAAAACAGAATTTGCTCCCCACCAGGTTTTGATGGGAGGCAAATGGCGCGACCGAGCCGACAACGGGACCGGGTTTGCATTCACGGCGCCCAGCCCTTTATAAGGCCTTCACCACCAAAGGTGAAAGCCCGTTCAATCAGGGTCGCAAGACCACCTGACCGGATACTGTCACAGACAAAACACCCTTACCTGGTTCAACGGGCAAAGGGGCATCGGCAGCATCCATGGCCTTGGCTCGCATGGCGTACATGACAGGGCGCCCCTCGAATCCTGGGTCAGTTGACGAAACCGAGACATCACCCAAGGTATAGGACCGGAACCGAGAAATGGCAAGGGAGGTCAAGGCTGACTCACGCGCTTCACGCAAGTTGCGCGACAAGCCATACCCTACACCCACAACGTTCAGTTGGGTCAGCTTGCCTGCCAGTTGACTGATGCGAGCCGTGTCAGTGCCTTCGATGACCAACTGAGCACTGCCCTGCCAGCCATTGATCTTGCCGTTGTTGCCATAACGAGGCGACACAGAAAAGCTTCCCGTTTTGACCTCCAGACCGCCGTTGGCCTGAACCGCTTTGCGAGCCTCCACCAAGGCTGAATCCAATGCAGCCTTCAGCGCTGACTGGACCTCCGACGCAACCGTACCATCTTTGACAGCCTGCAGCGTGACCGTCATCTGGTCTTGGACCAACTCTTCCGTGGCCGAGCTGCTGAAGCTGACCGTGTTATCACGCACCGCATCACCGCTGGCCGCATAAGCACAACCAGCGCCACCTAGGGCCGCCACCAACAACATGCTTCGCCCGACTGCAAGCGCATTCGCGCGGGCAACAGAACGAGCGAACTCAGCATGAGATGAGGAAAACTTCATCAAAAATCTCCAATAAGGCGCCAATGCGCTTGAGTTGACACAACGCAGTCAAGCCATGGTTGGCTGACATTCGGCAGGCAATCAAGCTGTAGATCAGTCAGAGCCCCAAACGGCTTGACGGTTGCGTCTTGAGAGCGCAATATTTGTAACAACTGGTCAACAGCACGGTTTTGGCGCATGCAAACTGCGCACAATCTGGCTCTGTTACAAATAAACGAGGACCGAATCATGACTTCGACGCCCGCACCGCAGCGTCCCGACCGCGTTTTGGTGGTCGACGACGATGCGCGCATCCGAGACCTGCTGCGTCGCTACCTGAGCCAAGAAGGCTTTGAAGTACTGCTGGCTGAAGATGCCAAAGCACTGAACCGTTTGCTGACCCGCGAAACCGTTGACTTGATCGTGCTGGACTTGATGTTGCCAGGTGAAGACGGCTTGTCGATTTGCCGCCGCTTGCGCGCTGCCAATGATTCCACCCCAATCATCATGTTGACGGCCAAGGTTGAGGATGTGGACCGCATCGTGGGCTTGGAAGTGGGTGCCGATGACTACCTGCCCAAGCCCTTCAACCCACGCGAACTGCTGGCTCGCATCCATGCTGTGCTGCGCCGCCGCCCTGCCCAAGAGGCCCCTGGCGCACCAGCCAAGGAAGCGCAAACGGTTCAGTTTGGCCCCTTTGAATTTGACTTGGCACTGCGCCGTTTGAGCAAAGAGGGTGAGCCGATCGCTTTGACGACAGGCGAGTTCTCGATGCTCAAGGCACTGGTTCGTCACCCCCGCCAACCCTTGTCGCGCGACAAGTTGGCGCAACTGGCCCGCGGCCGCGAATTTGAACCGTTTGACCGTAGCTTGGACGTTCAGATCTCTCGATTGCGCAAAATGATCGAGCCAGACCCCGCTCAACCACGTTATATCCAGACCGTGTGGGGCGTAGGCTATGTGTTCGTGCCGGATGGCGGCGCTTGATTTGGTGACAAATGGCTAGAAAACGTTTCGCCCTCAGTCTGTTTTGGCGGACGTTCATCTTGTTGGCTGTGTTGTTGACGGCTGGGATCTTTGCCTGGGTTCAAACCTTCAGAGCTCTGGAGTTTGAACCCCGCGCGGTTCAGGCTGCTCAACAAATTGCCAGCCTGGTGAACCTGTCCCGCGCAGCGCTGCGCTATGCCGACAGCATCAACCGGGTCACTCTGGTCAAAACTTTATTTGACCAGGAGTCCATCTCGCTCAAACCCCACGAGCCAACAGACCGATTCGAGCCATTCGAAGTCAGTCGGTTTACGCGTGCCATTGGGCGAGAGTTACGCTCGCGCCTGGGCCCCACAACGGTGGTGGCCAGCAGCGTGAACGGCAAGCAAGGCCTTTGGGTCGGCTTTCAGATCGAGAAGGACCAGTACTGGCTTCAAGCAGACAGCAGCCGCGTTGAACCGATGACCGGACGAACGTGGTTCATCTGGGTCGGCATCGCCTTTGTGGCCACGATTTTGGGATCTGCCGCCATTGCGAGGCTGATCAACCAACCGCTGAAAGAGCTGTCGTTTGCGGCCAGCCGCATTCGCGAGGGCGAATATGACTCGGTGCTGGACGAGACCATGATCACCCGCGAGATTCGCGAGGTGAACCAAGGCTTCAACCGCATGGCACGCGAATTGGCCAAGGTGGAAGAGGACCGTGCCGTGATGCTGGCAGGCATCTCACATGACTTGCGCACACCACTGGCTCGCGTACGCCTTGAGGCGGAAATGAGCGTGGACGATGAGGAAGCCAAGCGCAACATTGCGGCTGACATCGACCAGCTGGATGCCATCATCGACAAGTTCATGGACTACGCCCGCCCGGGTGATGTCCAACTGGTGCCGGTTCATGTTTCTACGGTTGTCGACAAGGCCATCAGTCAGTTCAGAGACACCAAGCGCATCCGTATTTCGGCCAAGCTGCCCATTGACACCAAGGTCATGGCCGACGAGACCGAATTGGGCCGCGTGTTGACCAACCTGTTTGAAAATGCACGCCGATACGGCCGCAACACCTACACAGGCGTCACCAACGTGGAAGTGAGCTACACACGATCAGGATCGTGGGTGATTTTGTCGGTGCGAGACCATGGCCCCGGTGTGGCGCCAGAAAAGTTGCATCAACTGACGACGCCGTTCTTCCGTGGCGACGCCGCTCGTACTGCGGCTACGGGTGCAGGCCTGGGTTTGGCCATTGTGGACAAGGCCCTGCAACGCATGGGTGGCGGCCTGGAATTGGCCAACGCGCCTGACGGCGGCTTGGTTGCACACATCAAGTTGAAGCGCGCGCCTTGATTGCCCAGACATGCCCTCAGGCTGGCAAAGCCTGAGGCATCTCACTTGCCAGATTTCAACCCTGCTTTTGAAGCAGGCACACGGCACGGGCCTCGATGGCTTTGCCCTCACCCACTGGCCCCATTTTTTCAGCGGTTTTGGCCTTGACGTTCACGGCGTCTGGCGCCAAGCCAACAGCCTGTGCAATCTTTTCTCGCATCAGTGGAATGTGAGGCGCCATCTTGGGCGCCTGAGCCACGATCGTGCAGTCGATGTTGCCCAACTGCCAACCCGCTGCCCGGGCTCGTGCAACCGCTTCAACCAGCAGCACGACTGAATCTGCACCTTTGAATTGAGGGTCGGTATCCGGAAAGTGACGCCCAATGTCACCCAAACCAGCCGCACCCAAAACAGCATCGGTGATGGCGTGCAATAGCGCATCGGCATCGGAATGCCCCAGCAAACCATGGGTGTGCTCGATGCGAATGCCGCCCAGGATCAGGGCTCGCCCCTCGACCAGTGCGTGAGTATCCCAACCTTCGCCAACTCGGATTTGCATGTTTTGCTCGGCAATGTATGTGACCGGATGCCATTATCGCCCAGGCAAAATGCACCAAAAAGGTTCTCAGTTTGCATAGCAATGCAGCATGGCACCAGAATGACGCACGCAATGATTTTGCAAAGTGGAAAGCAGCGACATCTCGCCTAGTAAAGCGCTTAATCACCAATTTGGCACACAAATTGCTTCAGATTGGTGCCAAAACGCACCAATCAATGATCACACCAGTTGTTGATTCAATATGGTGCATTCGTTCTTCATCAATCCGACGATAGCCTCAATCAAATGGATCAACTCAAACAAGGCGCCGACACGCTTTTCATCCTGCTGGGCGCAGTCATGGTTCTGGCCATGCATGCAGGTTTTGCTTTCCTCGAACTGGGTACGGTTCGAGGCAAAAACCAGGTTAACGCCTTGGTCAAAATCCTGGTCGATTTCTGTGTTTCGACCATCGTCTATTTCTTTGTTGGCTACACCGTCGCGTACGGCGTGGACTTTTTTGTGGGCGCCGGCACCTTGGCGCAAAACAACGGCTACGCCTTGGTCAAGTTCTTCTTTTTGCTGACCTTCGCTGCGGCCATTCCCGCCATCATCTCTGGCGGCATAGCCGAACGCGCCAAGTTCGGGCCGCAACTGATTGCCACAGCCGTGATCGTGGGTTTGTTTTATCCACTGTGTGAAGGCGCTGTCTGGAACAACAAATTCGGCTTCCAGGATTGGCTGCAAAACCTGACCGGCGGTCAATTGCATGACTTTGCTGGCTCGGTTGTCGTACACGCCTTTGGTGGCTGGATTGCGCTGCCTGCCGTACTGATTTTGGGCGCACGTCGCAACCGCTACCGTAAGGATGGCGCCATGTCGGCCCACCCGCCATCGAGCATCCCCTTCCTGGCTTTGGGATCGTGGATCCTGGCTGTGGGCTGGTTCGGCTTCAACGTGATGAGCGCACAGACCATTGACAAGATTTCTGGCCTGGTTGCCGTGAACTCGTTGATGGCCTTGGTCGGCGGCACCTTGGTGGCCGTGCTGATGGGCAAGAATGACCCCGGCTTTGCCTACAACGGCCCTTTGGCCGGCCTGGTGGCCGTTTGCGCTGGTTCGGACATCATGCACCCCGCTGGCGCATTGGTTGTGGGCGCAGGTGCTGGCGCGTTGTTTGTGGTGATGTTCACCTTGGTTCAAAACAAGTGGAAGATCGATGACGTGCTGGGTGTCTGGCCTTTGCATGGCATGTGCGGCGCTTGGGGCGGCATCGCCGCTGGCATTTTTGGCCAGACGGCTTTGGGCGGCACAGGCGGCGTCAACCTGGCGACACAAGTCGTGGGCACGCTGACAGTGGTGGCATTCGCTTTGGTCACGGGTGGCTTGGTTTACGGGCTGCTCAATAAAATCACCGGCCTGCGCTTGACTCATGAAGAAGAGTTTGACGGTGCTGACTTGTCTTTGCACCGGATCAAGGCCACGCCTGAACAAGAAGTGTCCTGGTAAGCCGCTGACATGAGGCACCCAATAGCCAAAGTGGACAAAATAGCCAATTCAGCTAAAATGGCCACATTGTTTGCTGGAGGTGTCTCATGACAGCCTTGAATCTGCGTCATTTCAGAGGTGATGAAGTGGCGGTGGCTGAGTTTTCCGCCACCGAAGCCAAAAACAGTTTTGGTCGGGTGCTGGATACGGCATTCAGCCAAGGCATGGTGGCCATCACCAAACGTGACCGCGCCACGGCTGTGGTGTTGTCGCTGGATGCGTATCAGGCATTGGTCAACGCGCAATCTCACCCGCTGACCAGCCTGAGTCATGAATTTGATGACTTGCTGGCGAGCATGCAAACCCCGCGCTCACGCGATGCGATGTTGGATGCCTTTGATGCGTCACCAACGGAATTGGGGCAAGCCGCAGTTGCCGCCGTGCATCGATAAGCCGCACACTGACACGCAAGACAACAAGCGCACCTCGGTGCGCTTGATTCATTTCAGAACACCTCAATCAGAGAGACACACGTGGCCAAGGCCTCCATCAACGCCCCCACTACCCGGCAGTCACCCCGGCTATTTGTGCTGGCGGGAACCAACGGCGCAGGCAAAAGCAGCATTGGTGGCGCCACCATTCGCGCCCGCGGCGGGCAGTACTTCAACCCGGATGAAGCGGCGGCTCGCATCCGAGCAGACCAGCCGCATCTCAGCCCCACCCAGGCCAATAGCGCGGCCTGGCACGAAGGCAAACGCCTGCTGCAACAAGCCATTGCCCAGGGCCTGGACTACAACTTTGAGACCACTTTGGGCGGCCGCAGTTTTGCCAAATTGCTGCAAGATGCTGCGACCAAAGGTGTCGAGGTGCGGATTTGGTACGTGGGGCTGAGCAGCCCTGAAATGCACTTGGCTCGCATCAAAGCACGAGTCAAAAAGGGCGGGCATGACATCCCCGAAGCAGACGTGAGGCGCCGTTTCGATCAAAGCCGGCTACAACTGATTGAGTTGATGCCCCACCTGGCCGAGCTGCGCGTCTATGACAACAGCCATGAGGCCAACCCTCACAAGGGCCACGCGCCTCAGCCCCAACTGCTGCTGCACTGGCAGCGGATCAGCCCTGTGGTCAAAACGGGCGCCACGCACCAGGTGCTGACGCCTCAGTCAGCCGAGCAATTGGCTCAAACACCGGAATGGGCCAAGCCAGTGGTAATGGCTGCCATCAAGTACGCAGCAGGCGCTCGGCCAAAGCAAAGTCGCCCGGCCAAGTGACTTTGAAGTTTTCGTAATCGCCTTTGACCAACAAGGGCTGATGCCCCAGGCCTTCAACGGCACTGGCTTCATCAGTGATGGAA
>JBDKHX010000078.1:0-6351 GCA_039797415.1 Pseudomonadota bacterium
CCAGAGGATCGCCCAGCGCTTTTCGCCGCGCAGTTCGCCCTGTCGCATGCCTGCTGGTTGTTGTTCTATCCATTGGCCGGCTGGCTGGGTACTCGATATGGGATGGCAGTGACCTTTGTTGTCCTGGCTGGCGCGGGCGCATTGAGCTTCTGGATCACTTCGATTGTTTGGCCCTCTGAGGACCCTGAGGTCATCGAGCACGAACACCCTGACTTGCCAAGCGGACATGCACACACTCTGGGTGGTGCCGTTGACGCCAGCGATCAAGTCCGGCACGCACACCCTTTTGTTGTCGATGACTTCCATCACCAATGGCCCCGCGTTGGTCGATGAAATTGGGGCATTCGGCCTGCACTCAGTTGCGAGCACTATCTGACTTAGCCCGCGTAAGTCGAGTGACCGGTCTGCGTGCATGATCCGTCGCTGAATGTCCTGCTCGGCAATTGACCGGTTGCTGTTTCTGAAAAAACACAGTGCTTAAATTCGAGTGTCCGTACCCAGCCTCAAACTGCCGCTCGGGTTCTCACATCAGTTGGTCGCTCTTGGCCGAGTGCAGTCTCCCATCTCATAGGTCAAGACCAACTAACGTAAAAATTATTGCCACCAACCAGAGCGAACATGACTAAATGCCTGTGCCTTTGGGTTGAAGAATCGAGACCACCTTCCCCGTGGCCATGCCCTTGAGCAAGGCCACTTCATGGACAAGCACTTGATTGATCGACGCAAGCTTTGACAAGTCCGCACGCGTCTCAGCGAGTTCCTGCCTTAGAGCGCGGTTTACCTCGCGCTCATGAACCAGTGCGTCATGCTTGGCGTCGCGCTGGGCGCGCGTCGCCTTGCCCACCAGGCCTCGAATTTTCTCGGCGAGATCAGGGTATGTGTTGTGAATCAGTCCAGGGGTGACTTCAGCCAACTTGGCAACCGCAGAGATGGACAGCTTGCCTTGGTCAGCCTGCAATTGCACAATGGCCCGTTGAATTTCATCAACAGTTTTCTTTCGACTACGAGCCTTGGGATCATTCATTTGAAGCTCCGCTCAAATTTGACGCACACGACGCTTGTGGGAGCACCCCGAGATCCACCATAACCTGGCGCGCCCATTGAACGTCACGCTCAGCGCGTTGCTTGACCGCTGGTCCCGCATCGTCAATGGCCAGCAATTCGTTTTGTTGGTCATAGATACCTCTCCAGACGTCCGCAAACGACTGATCAATCACACCGTTCTTACATCCCACACATCGGGTTGTTTCATACAATCCCGCGCCTCCACATCCTTTTTCCTGGGCCAAGCACCACCCGTGGCCGGTAGCACGGATGTGAACTTGAGGCGCCGTCTCCGCCAACAATGCCGTGCGACTTTTCAAGGCAATCGCGCGCGCCTTTTTGATTTCGTGCCCGGCTCCGCCGCTCAAAGGCTGATCCCCAAGCCAAGACTCAATCAAGTCCACCTTGAAGTTGGTCATCTCCTCCAGAACTTCATCGAACAGCGATGCATCCTGCATTGGGTTGGACGCATACAACTGGGTCATGCTCATGCTGGAATGTTTGAACTGCCATTTGAGGAATACAAGCGAGGAGCGCCCCATGCGCGACTCCACAATGTTGCGCGCGTAAGTTCTACGGCATTGGTGCGGTGCCAACTGCCAGTCCGTTCCGGCAGCCATGGCCAATCGTCGGAATGAGACCTTTGATCCACCATTGGATAGCGCATCAACGTGGTATCCAGCCGATTCACTCTGACCAGACATGCTGGTGCATAGAAAAAGCTTTCTGACGTCTCGCTTTGCCTTTGCCAATCGCAGCATCCGATTCGTCAAATCCTGAGGTGTTGGATTGCACTCCAGTTCCGCAACTTCAAGAGCCATCTTTTCTTGAAGCGGCTTTGCATAGCGGTTCATCAGATCCAAGACTTTGACTGTGAGTTCGGGGATCAAGAATTCGACCTTGCCTTTTCCTGTCTTATGCTCGGTGGTAGCGACCCAGTGGAATTGAACGCCGTCTCGCACTTCGCTTCGCCATGACCCAGACTCGACCCCAATCGCCTCCTCATTGCGCATGCCACTGGTTATCGACAGGACGTAAAGTGCAGCATCCCGAATGCGGATCAACGCAGGATTTCTAAACCCCAACCTCCCGGCATCGCGCTCGTTCAGAATTTCCGGTGCCGCTGCAAGAACCTCTTCACAATAGTTGAACACCTTGGCCTGAACATCAGCAGGAATGATGGGCGTTTTCCCGGTTTCAGTTCGCCCAAATTGGTTTCCGGGTTGCTTTGCCAATCCGCTGACCCGCCACAGTGAGCTCTCGCCCCATGGACATGCAGCAAGCGGAGATGAAGTCTCGTTGCGAAACACCCATAAGAAGTCCAGGATGCGCAAGCTGTCGTAGACGCTATGCGCATTGCGGGTCAGGCGGGCTTTGGTGTGATGGACGTAGTTCGCGACGTGTATGGGTCTGACCTGGTCGAATCTCTTAATGTTCAACCCAGTCAGCCAACGCATCATCGGAATCGCGGATGCGATGGCAGTCTGGCAGATGCCCATTGCCACCGGAGGCTTGGAGCCTGGCAGGCCTCGCTTGAACCATACATACAGAACAACCTTGCAGTCGTCGACCAACTCTTGCGAGCAGTCCTCAGGCCAGGGAATGTATTTCTGACCATCGGCCACATTGGATTGCTCAAAGTAGGGCCTGAAGTCCCACACCGGATCACCAAATCGGGACAGAACGTGGTTGCTGCCGTCCATGTCAGCCACCGCACTGACCACGATATTGGATCTCTCGGATTCCGACAGCCCTTTGGATGAAGCGGGCTGGGCAGCCAAGAGGTCGTAGGCCTTTGGCGGCTGCAATGCAATCGCGTTACCGGCCATAGCGTGCCTCTCGACTCAGTTGCGACTGGCGCATGCGTATCGCCCAGAAGGAATGGGGATTTTTCTCGGCAAGCGCCTTGGCTTGCGCCACCATTTCCGGGATGAAGTTGTCGTATGCAATTTGGTCGATTCTTGCAATGAGGTCCTGATGGTGAAGGCGCCACTCACTCCACTCGTCCGTGGCGTAGTAGCCTACCTCCGACATCAGGAAGCGCTGAAAACTGAAGAGCCGGTGCAGATCCTTGACCGTCCCCACAATGGCATAGCTCGGACACCCTAGGCAATGCGTGAACTCCGCGCAATGTGTTGAGCCGTCCTTCGGAGCGAGCGCGCCTTGCAAGCTGTCCTTGCAACTACCCGTGGGGGTGGGCACGAGGTCGTGCCCCCTGAGTTTGCCTGGCAACGCCTCGCCAATGAATTTGGCACCCTCGGCCTTGGTGCGCTCATCAAGGTGCAAGTAGTGGTTGTCTGCGACCTGGGGGGAATGGCCCATCACTGCGGACACGGCAAGCAGGTCGCCATCGCTGAGCTTCCATAGACGGTTTTCCATGGTCTTTCGTAGGCGTCCAAGTGTGACTCGCAACACTGAGCCGTCATCGGCGAACAACCCGTGGCGGTGAACTATTGCTTTGGTATTTTCGTGAACGCGGCCCATATTCAGACAAAGTGTTTGCCCCTTGAGGTCACCGCGTTGTGATGAGCGGTAGAGCCAAACACGATCTTTGATGCCGTCTGGTGCCTCGGCGACGAGGTTCTGCGTCATTCCCAGCACCATTTTTAGCACCGCGACGCCATCCATGGGGATCGACGCTGCAAGGTCGTGGATATGAGTTTGCCGCAGTGACGTTAATTGCGCACCTTTTCCTCTGCGCTTGAAAGTTCTGACCAGCATCAAGTTGGGCATAAAGGGGTGTGGACCCAAGCAATCCCGCTTCATTTCAAGGAGCGGAGTGGTGTTGATGCCCGAACGCATGCCAACAATGAGCATCAGAACCACAAGCGCCTCTGAGTCCAAACCGCTGAACCCCCCGTGGTGAATGGCAATAAGATCTAGCTTGAGCGCCGCGGCCAAACGCTCCATTTCAGATTGACTTAGTGGAGTTTCACCTCGCGTCGTCGCCCCATTCATTGGGAACGGATTGGCAGGTAGCAAAACATCATGGGATTGGTCAATGAAGCCGTAGTCCATGAGTCCAACCAACACCGACTTGAAGGCAGAGTAATAGTTCTTGGCAGTGGAGCCGTTCGGGTATTTGAGCCTGAGCCAAGCGATATAGCGAACGACATCTGTCGCTGTCATATCTGATGGACGCGACGGCACGATGCCCCCTTGATTGCCTGTGAGGTAGGGCAGAAAGACTTTCATCCCGTTGGCCGCGAAGCTCACAATGCTGGCCACCGAATAGTTGCCGCTGTGGAGTCGCGCCTTCAAGACAGTCGCTGCCGCCCAAACCCAGTCGTCAAAGCCATGTCCCAACCATGGACGCAAGTCAATGATGTTGTGGTTTCGCGGATTGGGAGGCAGCGCGACGATCGCGCCGGATGCATCAGAATCCGCCGCAAGGTCGATTGTGATTGCAGGTGTCTTGGCCTTGTAGTCCTTGGCGCGGGCCATCAATGACTCCCCATCGCTATGGAATCCTCGCCACCGTTGGCGAACAGCATGTCCATTTCGTCTTCATGGGCCAAAACGATCTGTGCGTCCAACTGATTGATTAGATGCAGGTAGATCGCTGTGGTTTGCACGTCAGAGTGCCCCATGCGGTCGCGAACATACAGCAGCGGCTCACCCTGGAAGTCAGCGCTCTTGCGCAGTGCCGACAGCGTGTAGGTTCCATAGGTGTGCCGCAGCATGTGCGCCCGCACCGGAAAGCCAACTTCCTTTTCGATGGCTTTCATCGCATCCACAATGGCCCCTTTCGAGAACTCTGTTCCAAGCTCTGTCAGAACAAGTGCTGCAGGGGCGTTCCCGGCTCTTTGCTGCCGGACTTCTCGCTGGTGCAGCGAATAGGCCCACATGTCTTCCATGAGAGACCAAGGCACGTCCACGCTTCTGGGCTTGCCATACTTGATGTGCATGTCAGCGGGCTCCAGAGTGACGCGGATCATCTGCCCAGGTGTCAGCCCTTTTCGGGCTCTCGGATTGAAGACGTAGGCTAGAGGAAACGTGCGCGCTTCGCAGGATCGCATCCCGGTGCGAACCATCAGGTTGAACAACAGCGCATGGCTTGGGTCAAGCCTCGCGCCAAGGCATTGCCTAACCTGCTCTTTGGTCAGGAATTTGATCGTTGCCTTGCGCTCGCGCGCCATCACCGTCGGTTTTGAAACGACGCCGCCCGCGCGATCCACATGGGCAAGAAAGCCCTGATGCGATGGCGTGCGAACATCGCGCACGCCAAACGGTAGGTAAGTGATGTGCCCCTGGCGTTTGCACCAATCGTAAAACCGGACCACCAGATTCAACCGCTTGTTCACAGTGTTGGGATTCAAGCCCAGCTCTCCGAGCGACCAGTCGCGATACCTTGCCACAACGCTGAGTCCGTGCGGCTTTGGGTCTTCATCCCAGGCCAGGCCGTTGGCAGACAAGAACGCAAAGTAGTCATAAAGCCTGCGGCCATATGCTTCCCATGTGAGCTTGCTTTCAATGCTTCCTTGGGTGACCAAGGCGTGCCACAGGAACGATTGTGCTGGTTCCAAAGGCCAGCCGTCATCGGCCAGCAGCAATGGGAAGCCCTCAAACGATCGGCCTTCAACCATGAGATCAGCCGTGGCCAAGACAAGCCTCATAGACCCATGTCTTTCAGAAGCTTTGCGGCCGCCTTGAAGTTGAGGCCATAGATGTGCATGACCAAATCAACGGCACCGCCGCCGCCACAGTCCATACGCACATCCCAAAACTTTGGCCCAGTGCACAAGAACTCCCAATCATGTCCGGCAACATGGACGTGCCATCGAGTGGTCAGATGACTTGATCTTGGGTGGAACGAGAGATCTTCTTTGACGTGTTCCGCCAGCAGGCGAAGCACATGGATTGAATCCAGCTCCCGCCATCGTCCCAGCTCCGAGTTATCCACAGATCTCATTGCGCTCCATTTCCTCCCCCAAACCCCCACCTGCTACTCGTCTCAAAGAGACGATGAATCCAAATACCAGGGGTCCGGAAGACATGATGCATCCTACTAACAAACCTGATCCGTAAGATCGTTGTTCGACAGCACCACGACCGGGCGGCCGTGCAGCCTGGGGTCGAAGAGGCGCTCGCACGACACATAGAAGTTGTTGCCGTCGAGCAGGGCGTAGAGCGGCTGGGCCATGTCCTGTCCCGGGTTTTCAGCGAAAGCGCGTGACGGTCGAGGTCACGACGCCCCAGATGCGCAGCTCCTGGCCCTCCTGCGGAACGATCTCGGGGAAGTCGGGGTTGGCCGGCTGCAGCTTGACCAGGCCGTCGCGGCAGTAGAGCTTCTTGCAGGTGAACTCG
>JBDKHX010000079.1:0-6326 GCA_039797415.1 Pseudomonadota bacterium
GCTGCAACGCAGCCATGTACACAGCTTGCAGCTGGACTCCAGCCGAGCCGCTCAAACCAGCCGGTTGGGCTGGGATACCTTTTTACAAACGCGACCGGCCAACGAAGACCGGGTCGACGTGCGATACGACATTCAGGCTGTGGCCTGAGCACATTCAAAAAAACGATTTTCAGGAAGCTGTCATCACCATGAGCCAAAACCTCAAAACCCTGATCTCTAAACTCAATGACACGACACGTCGTGCGGCTGAGCGTGCAGCCAGCTTGTGCATGGCGCGTGGCCACTATGAAGTCGATCTGGAGCATTTCCTGTTGGCTTTGCTGGAGCAGCCTGTTTCCGATGTGTCTTTGTTGTGCCGCCGTTTTGATGTCTCCACGACCGAGTTGCAACGCGATCTGGAACGCGAGGTGTCTAACTTCAAAACGGGCAATTCGCGTACGCCGGTTTTCTCATCCAACTTGCCTTTGTTGTTAGAGCATGGCTGGCTGATTGCTTCTTTGGAAAACCCACCCGCACGCATTCGCAGTGGTCATTTGTTGTTGGCCTTGTTGACCGAGCCTGGCCTCAGTCAGATGGCTTACCGTGCGTCAAAGTTGTTTGCCCGCTTCAAGGTAGATGAGCTCAAGCACAAGCTCGATGAGTTGACCTCGGGCTCGCCAGAAGCGGTGCAGGCTTCGGGTGGCACTGGTGCTGAAGAAGGATCGGCTGCGGAAGACCTGTCGCAGGCGGCCGCAGGCAAGACACCCGCCTTGGATCAATTCACCACCAACCTGACCCAGCGCGCCAAGGATGGCAAGGTCGATCCAGTGATTGGCCGTGATGTGGAAATTCGTCAGGCCATCGACATTCTGATGCGTCGTCGTCAGAACAACCCGATCCTGACGGGTGAAGCCGGTGTCGGTAAGACTGCCGTGGTGGAAGGTTTGGCTTTGCGGGTGGCGCACAACGATGTGCCGCAGGCTTTGCAAGGCGTGGCCATTCATGTGCTGGACATGGGCTTGTTGCAAGCGGGGGCGTCGGTCAAGGGTGAGTTTGAAAACCGCTTGAAGAACGTGATTGACGAGGTCAAGCGCAGCCCGCATCCCATCATCTTGTTCATCGACGAAGCACACACCATGATCGGTGCTGGTGGGCAGGCAGGGCAGAACGACGCCGCCAACCTACTCAAGCCAGCGCTGGCCCGTGGCGAGTTGCGCACCATTGCGGCCACCACCTGGGGAGAGTACAAAAAGTACTTTGAGAAAGACGCAGCGTTGGCCCGTCGTTTCCAGGTCATCAAGGTCGAGGAGCCCAGCGAAGAGTTGGCCTGCGCCATGTTGCGTGGCATGGCCCCTTTGATGGAAAAGCACTTTGGCGTGCGCCTGTTTGACGAGGCGATTGCAGAAGCTGTGCGCCTGTCTGCGCGCTATATCAGCGGCCGCCAGTTGCCCGATAAAGCCATCAGCGTGTTGGACACCGCCTGTGCCAAGGTGGCGTTGGGTCAAAGCTCCACACCGGCGCGCATTGAAGATGCACGCAAGCGTCTGGATCGTATTGCGGCTGAAGAGCAAGCCTTGCAGCGCGAGTTGAGCACTGGGGCCAAGCACGGGGCACGTTTGGACGAACTGGCGCAAGAGCGCCAAGCCATCGAAGTTGAATTGAAGGCAGATGAAGAGCGCTGGACGTTTGAGCAGCAGTTGGTCCATGACATTCGTGAGTTGCGCAGCCAGGCTGAAGGCGGTGCCACGATTGACCGCGATCTGTTGCAAGGCAAACAGGCCGAGTTGCTGGCCTTGCAAGGCGAGCGCCCCTTGGTGCCGCTGCAAGTGGACGGTCATGTGGTCGCTGAAATTGTGGCGTCTTGGACGGGCATCCCTCTGGGCAAGATGGTCAAGGACGAGATCAAGACGGTGCGCAATCTGCAAGACAACTTGCAGCAACGTGTGATCGGTCAAGACCATGCTCTGGCAGCGATTGCTCAGCGTGTACGCACGGCGCGTGCTGGCTTGGAGGACCCTAACAAGCCCAAGGGTGTGTTCTTGTTTGTGGGCCCATCTGGCGTAGGTAAAACCGAGACCGCCTTGGCCCTGGCTGACATCCTGTACGGCGGTGAGCGCAACCTCATCACCATCAATATGAGCGAGTACCAAGAGGCGCACAGCGTCAGCGGCTTGAAGGGCTCGCCCCCAGGCTATGTGGGCTACGGCGAAGGCGGCGTGTTGACTGAGGCGGTGCGTCGCAAACCTTACAGCGTGGTGTTGCTGGATGAGGTGGAAAAGGCTCACCCGGATGTGCTGGAAATGTTCTTCCAGGTGTTTGACAAGGGCTTGATGGACGACGCCGAGGGCCGTGAGATCGACTTCCGCAACACGGTGATCATCTTGACATCCAATGCGGGCTCGCAAGGCATCATGCAAGCTTGCTTCAAGCACGACGAAGAAGCGGGCGGTTCGGTGATGAAGTCGCTGGCAGAGTTGCCTTCAGCCGATGCGCTGGCTGAAGGTTTGCGCCCTACGCTTTACAAGACATTCAAGCCAGCCTTCATTGGCCGAACCAAGGTGGTGCCTTACTACCCATTGAGCGACGATGTCTTGATCGACGTGATCAAGCTCAAGCTGGACCGCATTGCTCAACGCGTGAAGGATAACCACCAGGCCGTGTTGGACTATGACGAGGCTTTGCTGGAATTGGTGCTGAGCCGGTGCACGGAAGTGGACACGGGTGCCCGTGCGGTTGATCACGTGCTCAATGGCTCATTGTTGCCAGAAGTGGCTGACGCGGTGTTGGCGAAGATGGCCGAGGGTAAGCCGATTGCCAAAATCAAGGTCAGCGCCAGCAAGGCTGGGCAGTTCAAGTTCAAGATCAGCTGATGCGTCAGTCTGACAAGATCAGCAGGGCTTCGTCTCGCCAATAGACCACGGCGTCGTAGTAGCCCTCCCAGACGCAGCCATTGCAGCCTTTGCCGCAGCATGACGTGGGCTCTTGGGGGGGCGAACGCAGAACCAAACCTTTAGCCATTGCTGCATCTTGCAACAACCTAAAAACGGTTTGTGCGGATTCTTTGTCAGTCAGGGCAGGAAGGTCCATGGCCGCGGATCATAACCAGTGCGTTTGATGTATTCCGGAGTATCCTGAGAGGATGTCTACTCGTTCAAGGGTAGTCGTTTCGTTGAATTGTGAAACTGTTCACGATGTCCCTCCATACGCCTGAAGTGACTGCTGTTCAAACTGAAAATCCTCGGGGACCGGAATCTGTAATGGATTCCAGGTTCCTGTCTGAGCGCGTTGAAACGGTGGCGCTTCCATTTTCATGGTTATTGGGCAAGGCACCATTCCGCCGGGTTCTGGTTTTCCGCACATTGGCCTCGATTTTGGTTTTTGTCTTGTGCGTTTTATTGATTGTGCAGGGCATCAATACGGGTTGGATCGACCCGCTGGCGGGCAGCATTTTGGCCGGCTTGATCCTGACGTCTTGTCTGGGGTTCTATATCGTTATTCGAACCGGGTGGAGTGAGCGGTTTCATGACCCAGCCTTGACCTTGACGCAGGTTCTGGTCGCTGAAACCTGGATTGCTGTGGCCTACTCCATCACGGGTCAAGCCCATGGTGCGACCTTGATTTTGTATGCGCTGGTGATGTTCTTTGGCGTGTTCAACATGGACGTCAAAAGCGCCAAAATTTCAGGCGGTTACGTGTTGTTGATGACCAGCATCAGCATGCTTTACAAAAGCTATACCGACCCCTTTCATTACCCAGCCAATATTGAATTTGTCCACTACATCTTTGTGGTGGTGTCAGTACCCGTGATGGCTTATCTGGGGGGGCAGATCGCTGGCATGCGTAATCGTTTGAAGGCGCAAAAAGCAGAGTTAACGGCAGCGTTTGAGCGCATCCAAGAAATGGCCATGCGCGATGAGTTGACAGGATTGATCAACCGTCGTCATGGCTTGGAGGTTTTGCAGGAATACAAAACGCTGCTCAAGCGCAATAAATTGGATGTTTGGGTGGCATTGATTGATCTGGACTATTTCAAACGGATCAATGACACCTGGGGGCATGGCGTGGGCGATGAGGTGCTCAAGGGCTTTGCAGTGCAGGCCAAAAAGAGCTTGCGCTCTGCTGATGTGGTGGTGAGATGGGGTGGGGAGGAGTTCCTGGTCATCATGCTCGAAGAGCCGGAGGCCAACCCCAGCATCGGGATTGATCGATTCCGTGACAGCTTGTCTCAATACAGGGTGTCGCCAACCGTGCCCGATTTGCGGATTGCGTTTTCAGCAGGGTTGGCTCGGTGTCGGCATGACGAATCGATCGAGGCCTCGATCGACCGGGCTGATCAAGCCTTGTATCAGGCCAAACACGAGGGTCGGAATCGATCCGTGATGGCCTGAGGCGTTGCTGGGAATCAGCGCAATTGGCGGCGTTCCAATTCTTTGAAGAGGCCTGACTGATCCAGGTCCCCAAAGCCGTGATCTGCAGCTTGGGCATACAGATCAGTCAAATGTGCGGTGATCGGCGCATCAAAGCTCAAGCCGCTGGCAGTATGCAAGGCATTGCGCAGGTCTTTGAGCTGAATCGCCAGTGAACCGCGTTTGGCAAAGTCACCGTCGACCATGCGTTGGCCGTGCACTTCCAGAATTCGGCTCTCGGCAAAGCCGCCTCTGAGCGCTTGTCTGACTTTGGCAGGGTCTGCTCCGCCTCGTTGCGCCAGCAGCAAGGCTTCGGCGACGGCACCAATGGTGATGCCCACAATCATCTGGTTGGCCAACTTGGTCAGTTGACCTGATCCTGTCGGTCCGACGTGGACGGGACGCCCCAAGACCTCCAACACAGGGCGTGCCCTTTCAAAGTCTGCTTCTGCTCCGCCCGCCATGATGGCCAAAGTGCCGGCCTCGGCGCCCACGGTGCCGCCGGAAACAGGCGCATCCAGGTAAGCCACACCCTGCGCCGCCAACCGAGGGCCATGTGCTTGGGCTTGCTCCGGCAAGATGGAGCTCATGTCGATCACCAAGGCGCCAGCTTTGAGACCGATGCTGGCACCCGGCAGGGCAGGGTTGAACAGCACATCCTCCACCACGCCGCCATGTTCCAGCATGGTGATGACGATGTCTGCATCGACGACGGCCTGAGCAGGCGTGTCAGCGACCCTTGCCCCCTTGGCCGCCAGGGCGTCAGCTTTGCTGCGCGTGCGGTTCCAGGCGGCCAGGGTATACCCGTGATTGAGCAGGCGGGTGGCCATGGGGGTACCCATCAAGCCGCAGCCGAGCAAACTGATTGTGGTCATGGTTTGAGGTGATCGAGTCAGGCAAACAGTCAGGGATTGTCAGTGATCTTCTTGATCCTCGATAAGCCTATTCCTCGGGTATCCCAGTAGTTGTACGTTTGTGCATTGTTTCTGAATCGTTGCAAAGCGTGCACTTGACGCGAAAAGCAAGCCCTCATCCCTTGTTTGAAGGGCAGTCAGATCCGGTAATTTCAGCGAATATTTCCCCTCGTGGGTTGAGACGTACAACGAACAACAAGCGCATGGTTATGGTCGATTCAATAGCTCCTGCCGGACTGGGTGATCTCGCACTGACGGACGCCTTTCTGAAGTCACTCGATCAGTTTGGTCTGGGCGTCATGATCAAGGACGCGTCCTCGGGCCGCTATGAGCACGCCAATGAGGCCGCGACCCGTTTGTTGGGCTTGTCCAACCGCTCGGTGGTGGGCGCGGTCGATGCAGAATTGTTCGATGCGGCTCAGGCCATGTCGCTGCGTGCGGCTGACCAACAGACTTTGGCTGTGCCGGCGCGCGGTGTGCGTGCTGAACACAAGATGGAGTTGGCTGGCGGCCGCCGTGAGTTTGTGACCTGGCGTCAGGTGTTGGCCGATGCCGATGAGTCTGACAAGAAGCTGGTTTCCGTCTGGCAGGACGTGACCGAGGCCCGCGCCAAAGAGACCCAGTTGCAAAACGCGCTGGCTCAGTTGGAGCAACAGCAAAAGGCCAATGACGCGCTGCGTCGTGAGGTGCAAGACAACCAGGTCCGCGAACCTGTGTCGGGCTTGTATCACCGGGCCCACTTTGAAGAACAATTGCGTCGCGAGGCTGATCTGTCCAGCCGCGAGCAGCGCGAGTTTGCATTGGTCGCCGTGGCCATTGATGGGCTGGACGAAATCCGTACCAAGTTTGGTGTTGATGGTTGTGAGCGGGTCGTCGAGGCTTTGGGACGCTTGCTGCGAGCCAACACACGTGCCATGGACTCCCCATGCCGTTTGGGCGGGGACCGCTTTGTGGTGCTGCTGTCCGGTATCGGTTTGGCGATCGCGCACTCTCGGATGGAGCAATTGCGTCGCCAGTGCTCGCAACA
>JBDKHX010000080.1:0-6688 GCA_039797415.1 Pseudomonadota bacterium
TCCACCCAGATGGGCAAAGATCTGGAAAAGGCCCTGTGGCGCATGTACGCCCCCCACAAGGTCAAGCTTGCCGTATCCGGCTGCCCTCGCAATTGCGCTGAAGCCGGCATCAAAGACGTCGGTGTGATTGGTGTGGATTCGGGTTGGGAAATTTACGTGGCGGGCAACGGCGGCATCAAGACTGAGGTGGCGCACTTCTTTGTCAAAGTCAAAACAGCGGCCGAGGTGTTGGAGTACTCAGGCGCCTTTTTACAGCTGTACCGCGAAGAAGGCTGGTACCTGGAGCGCACCTGCCACTACGTCAATCGGGTTGGCCTTGACTACGTCAAAGCCAAGATTCTGGACAACGCGGAATACCGCAAAGCCCTGTGGGCCAAATTGCAGTTCTCACTAGATGGTGAGCCTGATCCTTGGTTCGAGTTTGCCAAGGCCAAGGTCGATACCCGTCAGTTCGAACCCATTTCCATTTGATGACTCCTTGAAAAGTGACCACTGTGCAGTATTCGCGTCGACAAATTTTGAAAAGTGGACTGGTCGCCGGGGTGGCATGCGCCTCCCTGCCCGCCTGGTCTGAAATCAACGGCATCAACGAGGCCATCAACAAGGCTGGACGTCAGCGCATGCTGTCTCAGCGCATGGCCAAAGCATGGTTGGCAGTCGGGCAAGACATCGAGTCGAGCAAGGCTGAATCCATCTTGTATGACTCGATGGCCTTGTTTGATCGACAGTTTGTCGAGTTGAAATCCTTCTCGCCCAATGCCGAGATCAAATCAACCTATACCGCACTGGAATCTGTTTGGAGTGAATACAAATCTGTGTTGGTCGGATCGTCACCGGCACTCAAAACAACGCCTGATCTGATCAAGTTGGACAGCAAAGTCTTGGCGCTGGCGCACCAAGGTACGGTTCAGTTAGAGCGCTACTCTGGCCGCTCGGTTGGCAAACTGGTCAACTTGGCCGGGCGCCAACGGATGCTGTCTCAGCGCATGGCCAAGTATTACTTCAGCAACCGCTGGGGGGCACTGGTGCCAGATCAGGTCAGTGAGTTGAACAAAGCACGCGATGAATTCAAGCAAGCCTTGGTGACCTTGGACTCTGCACCAGAAGCCACGGCGCAGATCCGGCAAGAGCTGGAACTGGCCTCACAGCAGTGGGTTTTCTTTGACAATGCACTGCAACGCTTGACCGAATCCACCAACACCAAAAAACATGCCGTCGAGGTGTTTGCATCCAGTGAACGTTTGTTGAGTTTGATGGATCGCGTCACCGGGCTGTACAGCCGGCTGGCCTGATCACGACGATATTGCTTAAAAGGCCATGGCCACTGGCACATGGCTCCCGCTGAGTTATTTTCTATAAAAGAGAAACATCATGTCCGAATGGAAGCCCGTTTGCCTGGTCGACGACATACCCAAACTGGGGGCACGGCGTTTGCAGCGCGCCAACGGCTGCCAAATTGCGGTGTTCAGGGCTGAAGATGACAAGGTCTTTGCCCTCCTAGACCGCTGCCCTCACAAAGGTGGCCCGCTGTCCCAAGGCATGGTGTTTGGCCACAGCGTCGCCTGCCCTTTGCACAACTGGACGATTGGCTTGGACACTGGCTGTGCCCATGCGCCCGATATGGGCAGCACGCCCAAATTCAGCGTCAAAGTTGAAAATGGTCAGGTCTACCTGGATGTGCAAGAGATCAACAGCCTGGCGCTGGATGAACCAAAGGCCTCCACATGAGCACGAGCAGCCCCCAACAAACACGCTCCACCTGCCCCTACTGCGGCACAGGTTGCGGTGTCTTGATCGAATCGAGCAACGGCCGCATCACCAACGTCAAGGGTGACCCTGATCACCCGGCCAACTTTGGCCGCTTGTGCACCAAGGGCAGCACCTTGCACCTGACCGCTGCTGAGAGCATCCAACAGCAAACACGCTTGCTAACGCCCCAGATCAGAGCCGAGCGAGGTGGCCAAACTCAGGACATCAGCTGGGATCTTGCTCTCGATACCGCAGCAGACAAACTGGCCGCCATCATCGCCAAACACGGCCCTGAGGCCGTTGGGTTTTACGGATCTGGTCAGCTGCTGACCGAGGATTACTACGTCCTCAACAAGTTGGTCAAAGGCTTGATTGGCACCAACAACCTGGACACCAACTCACGCCTTTGCATGAGCAGCGCCGTCGCAGGCTACAAGGCAACGCTGGGATCCGATGCGCCACCGGCCTGTTATGACGACTTGGCCCAAGCGCAGACCTTGTTCATCGTTGGCGCCAACACAGCCTACGCGCACCCCATCTTGTTCCGCAGGATTGAGGATGCACGCAAAGCCAACCCAGCCATGAAGCTGATCGTGGCTGACCCGCGCAAAACAGAAACGGCCGAAATGGCCGACCTGTTTTTGCCCATCCTGCCCGGCACAGACGTCGCCCTGTTTCACGGCATGTTGCATGTGATGCTGGCTGAACGCCTGATCGACATGGCCTATGTCCAACAACACACCCAAGGCTTTGAGGCCCTGCAAGCCATCGTCGCAGACTTCAGCCCAGAGGTGGTCGCATCGGTCTGCGGCATCAGCAAAGACGACTTGGTGCAAGCAGCACGCTGGTTTGGCGGCAACACCCCAACCTTGTCCTTGTATTGCCAAGGTTTGAACCAAAGCGCCAGCGGCACCGACAAAAACGCCGCCTTGATCAACCTGCATTTGGCAACAGGCCAAATCGGCACTCCTGGTGCGGGTCCATTCTCATTAACAGGACAGCCCAATGCCATGGGCGGACGCGAAGTAGGCGGCATGGCCACCCTCTTGTCTGCTCACCGTGATCTGGACAACGCCGATCACCGTGCTGAAGTGGCTGCGCTGTGGGGCATCGACGAGGTGCCATTCAAGCCAGGTAAAACCGCTGTCGAAATGTTTGAAGCGGCTGCACGCGGTGAGATCAAAGCCCTGTGGATTGCCTGCACCAACCCAGCCCAATCGCTGCCTGATCAAGCCACCGTACGCAAAGCACTGGAAACCGCTGAACTGGTGATCGTGCAAGAAGCCTTTGCCACCACAGCAACATGTGCCTATGCAGACTTGCTGCTGCCCGCCACCACCTGGGGTGAAAAAGACGGCACCGTGACCAACAGCGAACGCCGCATCAGCCGCCTGCGCCCTGCCATCTCACCAGCAGGTCAATCGCGCCATGACTGGGCCATCTTCACGGACGTGGGCCAACGTTTGGAAAAGCGCATGCCCCATCGCACGGCGCGCTACAGCCAGGGTGTCAGCACCTTGTTTCCGTACGACACGCCAGAATCGGTCTGGAACGAGCACCGCGAATCCACGCGCGGACGAGACCTGGACATCACAGGCCTGAGCTACGGCATCTTGCAAGAACAAGGCCCTCAGCAGTGGCCTATGCCCCAGGGTGCCAAGTCCGGTCAAGCGCGTCTGTACACCGACGGGCAATTTCAAACGGACACCGGCAAAGCCAACTTCAGCGCCATGCGCTTTGAACCCGTGGCAGAACCGCGTGACGAGCGCTACCCCTTCAGCTTCAACACCGGGCGGCTTCGCGACCAGTGGCACGGCATGAGCCGCACCGGCACACTGGGCCGCTTGTTCGGCCACGTGGCAGAGCCATGTGTCGAGCTGAACCCGCAGGACATGAGCCGCCTGGGCTTACAGGCAGGTGACTTGGTTCAACTGACCTCACGTCGTGGGCAGTTGATTGCCCCTGCACAACCTAGCGAAGCCATCGGCCCCATGCAGACCTACATGGCCATGCACTGGGGACAGGAATACCTCAGCGGCATCGCCCCTGCGGGTGATGCCATCGCGGGCGTCAATGCCCTGACGTCACCAGCCTTTTGCCCGACTTCCAAACAACCTGAGCTCAAGCACGCCGCGGTTCGCATCACCTCGCCGCAATTGCCCTGGCGTATGGTGGCCGTAGCCTGGCTGCCCGAAACGCAAGCGCTGGCTGCCCGTGAGGCACTGAAGCCCTTGATGGCGGCCTTCGCGTTCACCAGTTGCGTGCCTTTTGGCAGAGAACCGCACGAACACGGCAAAGTAGGCGTGCTGTTCCGCGCCGCCGCTGTGGAGCCCTGCACCGATCAGGTCTACCAACAAATCGAAGCCATCCTGGGCATTTCTGGAGTCGACGTCTTGCATTACCAGGACCCTCACCGGGGCCAACGCCGCACCATGAAGCTCGACAGGCAAGCTGACGGCTTGCGACTGGAGGCCTTCATTCTGGCTGGTGACATCAGTGCAGAGGCCTGGATCAAACCACTCCTGCAAGACGAGTTGCTGGCTGATGCGTACGGTCGCGCACTGTTGTCCCCAGGTGCGCAACCACCTGTCGCTATTGAAAGCAAGGGCCGTCAGGTTTGCACCTGCTTCAATGTGACAGAACCGGCCATCATCGACATGTTGGGCCAATGTCAAGGTGATACGGACAGCCGCCTGTCGCAGCTCCAAGGACAGCTCAAATGCGGCACCAACTGTGGATCATGCATCCCAGAGTTGCGCAAGATCATCAAGCTGCATCCAGCTGCGACATTGGCAGCGTGATCACAGGTTGATGCGGGGATAATGAGCTGAACTGCCCCGCATCACCATGAGCATCGCTGCCTATATCAAAGAAATCGGACGCGGCAAGGACGGCGCCCGCCCCCTGACCGCCGATCAAGCCCACGACCTGCTGGACAAAGTCCTTTCAGGTCAAGTCACCGACTTGGAAATTGGCGCCTTTTGCCTGGCCATGCGCATCAAGGGCGAAGCGGTGTCCGAGCTTGAAGGCTTTGTGCGCGCCGCCAGTGAACACAGCATCCCCTTGGCTGAGGCAGCAACAGCATTGCAACGGCCCGTTGTGGTCTTGCCCTCCTACAACGGTGCACGTAAGCTCCCCAACCTCACACCCCTGTTAGCCTGGGCATTGGCACAGCGAGGCATCGCTGTGCTGGTGCATGGCCCCGCCCTCGATCAAACCCGCGTGACGTCCAGCCAAATTTTTGAGGCACTCAATTGGCCGATCGTAGGCGATGCCGTCGGCCTGCAAGCGGCATGGCAACAAGGGCAGCCCGCCTTCATGGAAACGGCGACCCTGTGCCGCCCGCTGGCCAAACTGTTGGATGTGCGTTGGATTGTCGGTTTGCGCAACCCAGGTCACACGATTGCCAAAATCCTCGATCCATTTGCCCAAGCAGGGGTGCCATCCATCCGCGTGGTCAACCACACGCACCCTGAGTACGCCCATTCGCTGACCAGCTATCTGGAGCACACCCGTGCACGCGCCTTGCTGATGCGTGGCACCGAAGGCGAACCCGTTGCCGATGCACGCCGCCAGCCTAAGTTCGATGTGTTCGTTGATGGGCAAAAGCGCGCCGACTTGAGTCGGGCCCCGCAAGATGGCGTGTTAACTACCCTGCCCCAATTGCCCAGCGCCATCGATGCACACACCACGGCAGACTACATCTTGCAAGTCATTCAGGGCCAAGCTTTGATGCCTGAAGCGATCAACACCCAAGTCGATTGCCTGATACAAGCCCTTTCGGCTTAAGCCTCGCGGCGGGTGCGGGTCAACAGCAAGATCCCACCCAAGATGGCCCCCGTGCCAAGCAAAAGGCGTGGCGTGATGGGCTCGCTCAATGTCCAGGCTGCCAGCCAGATGGTAGACAAAGGGCCCACCATGCCGACCTGCGAAGCCATCGTTGCCCCAAGCAACTGCACCCCACGCATCACCAACCAGACGGGCAAGGCCGTACAAAAAACGGCATTCACGGCCGACAAGGCCCAAGCCTGCCAAGGCAGGTGGCTGGCCTGCCCCACCTTGCCATCAGTGGCCAGGTAGACCACACCCCACTGCACCAGGCACAACACACATGCCACACAGGATGCGCGACTGACCAACCACAGTGAGCCATGCTGCTGCACCATGGCGCCACTGCCCATCAAGTAAATGGCATACGACAAGGCGCTGCCCAGCACCAACAAACTACCAATCGTGATGGTTTGAACGGGCGTCATCGCCCCAACGCCTGAGGCCTGCACAGACACCATGGCTGCGGCATCCCAATCGTGCAGCCACACGACCACCACACCCGCATAGGCCAAGGCCATGGATGCCAGCTGCATACCTTGTATCCGTCGGCGAAACCACAGCGCAGACAGCAACAACACCATCGTCGGGTTGAGATACAAGATGGCGCGCTCCAAACTGGCGCTGATGTATTGCAAGCCCATGAAGTCCAAGGTACTGGCCAAGTAATAACCGGTCACACCCAGGCCGACGATTTTCCAGCGGGTATGGGCGCTAATCGGGTCACGTGCTTGCCCCCGGCATGCCATCAACAAAAACAGAGGCAAAGCCATGGCCATGCGCATGCCGACCACGGCAATGGCATCGCCCCCCATTCGGTAAATCAGCTTGGCCACAATCGCTTTGCCTGAAAACGCAATCGCGCCTGCTGTTGCGCAAGCCAATCCTTGAAACTGTTGTGTGCGAAATCGAGACATGCACACACCCTAACCCAAAGTCCCGCCATTTAGCCGGGATCAGATGGGGATCACCTCAGGATCAAGTGGTGATGGCCCCCGCAGCATGCAGTTGCTGCCATTTTTGTTGCGCCATTTTGGCGCTTGCTGTGCGTACATGCCCATAACCCTTAATCATGTCGGGCACCTTAGCAATGGCCACCGCTTGCTCCAGG
>JBDKHX010000081.1:0-6476 GCA_039797415.1 Pseudomonadota bacterium
CTCGTTGTTGCCCTTCAAATCCTTGTGGTGCTCGCCAAAACGGCTGCCACGGTAATCGGCCTCGGTCAGCTTGTAGCGCTGAATCATGGTGCCCATGGCACCGTCCAGCACCACAATGCGCTGGCGCATGATCTCGGGCAGTTGGGCTGCACGGGTGTAAGGGCGGCGCTCAACCGGAGGGCGAGCCGAAGCGGAGGTGACAGGCGTGTTCATCCCGCCATTTTAAAGACATGCGACCGCCTCGCGTCACTTGCCTGAATATTGCCCTCCGAAAGGCTTATAAAGGCGGGATGAAACCCGATCTGGACAAACCATTGAGCGGCTGGCGCCGCCAGTTCTATTCCGTCATTTTTGAGTCAGACACGCGAGCATGGGGCATATTTTCAATGTCATCGAATGGGTTGCCACAGGCCTGTTCACGCTGGAGTATCTGCTGCGCCTGGCTTGCACCAATCGCCCCCGGCAATACGCTTTGAGCTTTTATGGCCTGATCGATCTGCTGTCCGTCTTGCCCTCCTACCTGGCGTTGGTCGAGCCAAGTGCGCTGTTTTTCCTGGACCTGCGCATCCTGCGCCTGATGCGCATTTTTCGGATCTTCAAACTCACGGGCTATGTATCCGAATACACCACACTGGGCCAAGCTCTGCTGGCCAGCCGGCGCAAGATCCTGGTCTTCACATCCTTTGTGCTGATGGTTGCCTTGCTGATGGCCACCATCATGTATGTGGTCGAAGGCCCCGCTCACGGCTTCACCAGCATTCCAACCTCCATGTATTGGGCGATCACCACCATGACCACGGTAGGATTTGGCGACATCACACCCAAAACCGACATCGGGCGGATGATTTCATCGATGGTGATGCTGCTGGGCTGGAGCATTTTGGCCGTCCCCACCGGCATCGTGACGGCAGAATTGACGGCGCGCTCATCAGGTCGGCAAGGGCCATCCGGGTTGCCGAAAGGTCGACGGTGCGGCCGCTGTGGTTGCGATGCCCACATTGACGTCGCCCAGCACTGCTGGCAGTGCGGCTCAGCCCTGCCCCCTCACTGAACTCAGCGTGACCCAGGCCCCACATCACCCGACAAGTCATCGGGTGTGAACAGTGAATCACTGAAATCCGGCCTCAATGTTTGATCTTGGGTGGCCGTGGTCAAGCGGCCGTCATTCCCCAAGGCCCACATCTGCAGATTGGCTGCAGACATCGGTTTGGCATACAAAAAGCCTTGCAGTTGATCGCAACCGAGTTCACGCAAGATGTCTTGTTGCCCTTGGGTCTCCACCCCTTCGGCCACCACCTCCAGGCCCAAGGCGTGCGACAACTTGATCACAGCCTTGACGATCGAACGGGCGTCTTCCTCTCGTTCCAGATCCTGCACAAAACTGCGGTCGATCTTCAATTGCCGCGCGGGCAGTTTGCGCAAATAGCTCAGGCTGGAGTAGCCGGTTCCGAAATCGTCAATCGACAAGGACACATTGATTTGCGACAGCTTTTCAAATATGCGCAACGAGGCTTGCGGGTCTTCCATGGCGGCAGACTCGGTGACCTCAAAGGTGATCAGTTCCGGTGGCACGCCATACTTTTGCAAAGACTCCTGCACCCGCTCGGCCAGGTCCACCTGCCGCAACTGATGCACCGACAGATTGATGGCCACCCGCATGCGCAGGCCCATCGCCATCCACTCTTTGATCTGGCGGCAGGTTTCATCGGTCACCCACTGCCCCAGGCGGCCGATCAGGCCAAAGCGTTCGGCAATCGGGATGAACTCCACCGGACTGATGTTGCCCCGCTCCGGGTGTTGCCAGCGCAACAAGGCTTCAGCCCCGGTTACCTGCCCCGTTCGGCCATCAATTTTGGGTTGGTAGTGCAGACTCAAGCCCGTTTGGGTGTCCATGGCACGGCGCAAATCGCGCTGCAATGACACTGTGCGTTCGGCGTCGTGCTCCATGCGCTCTTCATAAAAGCAATGCATGTTGCCGCCGGCGTGTTTGGCGGCCGTCATGGCGGCATCCGCACGCGCAATCAACTTGCCCTTGGGGCCGTGATCAGGATACAAGACCACGCCCACAGAACAGGACAGGTGCACATCTTTGCCATCAATGTCAAAGGGCTGATGCACCGCCTCTTTGATCCGCTCCGCAACCAAAGCGGCCGATGATGGATCGGGGTTGCCCGTGATCAGCACCACAAACTCATCCCCACCGATGCGCGCGACGGTGTCACCCTTGCGGCCCACATCCTGCAAGCGGCGCCCGACGGCACACAAGAGGTTGTCACCAAAGTGATGGCCAAACGAATCGTTCAAGGGCTTGAAGCCATCAAGATCGATGTAAAGCAGGGCCAGGCGTTTGTGTTTTTCTTCTGCCTTGCGCACCGCGCTGGCCAAGTGGTCCTCCAGCACCAGTCGGTTTGCCAAGCCCGTCAAGCCGTCGACCTTGGCCACTTTCTGCAATTGCGCGTCTGCGCGCTCCAAGGACACACTCAAATGTGCGGATCGCTGTTGGTGCCGAGCATCCACGCGCGAGGTAATCAGGGTGCTGGTCAAGACCATGACCGAAGCCAGACCGATGAGTGCCGTCAAGGTTGCGCCACCCAGGCCGTCCGCAGACAAACAGACCGCACCATCAGGATAAGACACCGCAGCCATGCCCGTGAAGTGCATGCCTGACAGGCAGGCCCCCAACAACACAGCCGCCCCGAATTGGCGCCGGCCATAGAGGGCGCGCCGGTTACCCTTGAACCAAGGCGTCACCCGAAAGGTCAGCACGCCGGTCGCGTAGGCCAGTCCGATCGACAGGAGCAAAAAGGGCACATTCAAGATCACCCCAGGCGACACCTTCAGCGCGGAGATGCCCGTGAAATGCATGGATAGCAAGCCCAGGGCCATGATCGGAGCGGCAATCGTCCAGGCATGCTTGAGCAAGGCATTTTGCGAGGAGGCCCACAAGATCCAAAAGCCCGTGGCCAAACCCAATACCAGCGACAGCAACGAAAGCCAGGGATCAAAGCCGACCGCAAACGAGCGCACATGCGCCAGCATCCCCTCAAAGTGCATGGACCAGATGCCCAATCCCATGATCAAGGACCCACCCACCAGCCAGGCACGAGCCATCACCGCATCGGCCGAACGCACGCGCTTGCCCATGTCCAGCGCGACAAACGAGGTGTAGATGGCCAGCACGACGGCCAGCAGTGTGGTCAAAGGGTCGTACAGCATCAAACCACGGCTGGATCAGCGTGCGCAGCAAACAAGCTGTGACCGATGGGCTCGGGTTTGCGTCCCGTCAGCCAAGTTCGCAAGGCGGCATCAGGCATGGGCTTGGCAAACAAGAAGCCTTGTAGCTCGTCACATCCAAAGTGAATCAGCAATGTGGCCTGGTCTTGTGTTTCCACCCCTTCAGCCACCACCTTGAGCCCTAAAGCATGCGACAAGCGAACCACAGCCTCCACAATCGCCTGGGCATCTGGGCTGCTGTCCAGATCCCGCACGAATGAACGGTCGATCTTGAGCTGCTTGGCGGGCAAGCGGCGCAGGTAGCTCAAGCTTGAATAGCCTGTGCCAAAGTCGTCGATGGACAACTGCACGCCAATGTCTGCCAACATGTCAAACACGCGGATGGATGCGTCGATGTCATCCATCGCCGCCGACTCCGTGATCTCCAGGATCAGCAAACGTGGCGGCACGTTGTGAGTCACCAGGACCTCTCTCACGCGCTGCGCCAGGTCTGGCTGCCGCAGTTGATGAGGCGACAAATTCACGGCAACCGCGATCTCCTGCCCCTCATCCATCCACATGCGAACATGCCGACAGGCCTCCTGCATCACCCATTGCCCAAGCTCACCAATCAAGCCAAATCGCTCTGCAACCGGAATGAACATGGCAGGGCTGACTGAGCCTCGTTGAGGGTGCGTCCAACGCAGCAAGGCCTCCACACCGGCCACCTCACCATCGGCCTGAATCTTGGGCTGAAAATGCAACATCAACTCATTGCGCGCAATCGCATGGCGCAGGTCGCGTTGCATCTCCACTTGCTCTACACCGCGACGATCCATGCCGCGCTCATAGAAGCAATACACCGCCCCACCAGCCTTGCGAGCTGTCTGCATGGCATCCATGGAATGGGTCAGCAGTTGCTCGGCGTTGGTGCTGTCTGGATACTGCGCCACACCAATCGAGCAGGTCAGGCTGATGTCTACCTCGTCGATCAGACACGGCTCTTTGATCGCGTCTGAAAAGCGCTGAGCCAACTGGGTGGCCACATGGGTGTCAGCCAAACCAACACACAGGAATAGAAACTCGTCGTTGTCCGAACGGGCCAGCACATCCCGATCCCGGATCATGCCTTTGAGTCTTGCCGACAGATGCCTGACCAGGTTGTCACCCAAGGTGTGGCCATATGTCTCCACAAATGCGCGGTATCCGTCCAAACTCAAGCGAAAAACCGTCGCTCGCTCAACCGAACGTTCACCGCCTTGCAGCAGCCGCATCAGGTGTTCTTCAAACCCTGGCCGGTTCATCAGACCGGTCAGGCTGTCGCGATAGGCCACTGTTTGCAAGTCCGTCTGGGCTTGCTTCAAAGACTGCGTCAATTGGTCCTGCTTGCGCCGAGACCGGGTATCCAGAATGGTCCCCATGTGCATCAGCACAAACAGCATCACCACCGTGGCCGTCAAAAGCCATTCGATGGAGTCTGCCGACAACTGCCCCTGGCTCAGGCATTGCGCCCCCACGGGCACGGACACGGCTGCAACCAACAGCCACTGGCCCAGTCGCAACAAGGAACCAACCCCAACCATGACCGCCACCGTACGGCCCCATGAGGGCGGTTGTGCCAACTCCCTGCGAATCAACACCGAGCCGGCGACACACCCGAGGGCCACCACCAAACAACCGGCGATCACCAGGCGACTGTCCCAGACCACCTGGGGCTGGAACACCATCGCGGCCACATCCACCACAACCAGCAGGCCAAAGCCAATGCCGAATAGCGTGCCGCCCACCACTCGCTCGCGCCAGCCCAAATTGACTTGACTGAGCAACCAGATGACGGCCCCGCTGATAACGACAGACGGCAGCCAGGATGCCAACACCACCGACGGCACATAACCGACCTTGATCGGCAACTGCATTGCAACCAGCCCCAGAAAGCTTTCCGCCCAGATGCCTGTGCCGATGCACAAAGCGCCTCCGAGCCACCAACCGGTGCCCACATCGCGATCACTGACACGAATACGACGCACCACTTGCACCAGCAAGTAGAGGCCGTAGACCGACAAGGCCCACGCTGCGGTCAAGGCTGGCCAGTGAAACTGGACTGCCATGAAACCATCTGTCATGCGTATTCCCTCACAGGCCGTGAATCGTCAACGAGGATTCATGGCTTAACCCGAACAAATGTTTTTTCTCTATTCGGTTTATCGGCTGTGCAAAGTGAGGATTGAGTGCGCAGACCGCGCACTCATCGTGAAAAACGTCAATGCATCACAACTGGTTGCAATGCCATCCCGGCATAGCGTTCCAGATAGGCATCGAATTCTTCAATGCTGGGGGATGTTTCGATCAGGGCTTCCACACCCTCTTTGAAGGATTCGGCCATGGCGCCTTCAATGAAGAATTCCTTGCGGGCGAATTTATCGACAATTTCATAACCACCCCGAGTCAGGGCGGCCGTTTCTGTCGCCGTCGGAAGGGCTTCCTGCAGCTGGGTCATCTCGATTTGGACGACCGCGTAGTTGTCAGAGTTGTAAAGCATGTGCATGGACGTACTCCAAAGTCCTGAACTTGCCGCTGTAGATGAGGCTCACCCCAGCAACATCAAGCCCACGATGGAATGTCCTTCGGCCTGCCTGCGCACCGACTTGAGGCTCGGCCTCATCGCCCTGCGGATGCACGTGCCTAAATACACAGATGCCCCCTGATTCAGGGGTGCTCAAGCCCATTTCGGGCGCCCCGCCCTAGGGCGAAAAACACATTTTGTTGCACCCTTTGGTAACCCCCTCCAGCGGGGGATTCCACGTGATAGCCATATCCCTACACTCGCGCCCAGTGCTGTCACACGGATCAAAAAAGGGAGAGAGAGCACAACAAGAAACTCGGACTCAGATGCCGAGCCAGGGAATGAACAACAAAAAAACTCAAAAGCCCCTCTGGTCGCCAGCGGGGCTTTTTTCATTCCATTTCACAAAGCAAAATTACTTGGCTGCCAAGGCTTTTTCGATGTCAGCCACAAAGCTGGCGTCCTTTGGGTTGGTGCCTGAGTGATAGGCCTCCAGGGCCTTGCCGTCACGACCGATCAGGTATTTGTAGAAATTCCATTTCGGCTTGGTCCCCGTGGCTTTGATCAGATCGACGTACAGCGGGTTGGGGTTGTCGCCAGACACATGGGTCTTGGCAAACATCGGAAACTTCACGCCGTAAGTGTTCTGGCAAAAATCGGCAATTTGCTTGCCGGTTTCATATTCCTGGCTCATGAAGTC
>JBDKHX010000082.1:0-6272 GCA_039797415.1 Pseudomonadota bacterium
TTGCTGGCGTTGTAGGTGCCTTGCGTCGGCACAGCCAACAAACCGAACAAGCTGGATGTGTTGATGACATGGCCCTCACCCGACGCTTTGAGATGCGGCAAAAAGGCTTGCGTGCCCCACACCACACCCCAGAAGTTGATGCCCATGATCCATTCAAAGTCCTCGGGCTTCACGCTTTCAACCGTTGCGCCCAGGGCCACACCCGCGTTGTTGAAAATCAGGTTGACCTTGCCATGGTCTTTGACCACTTGCGCCGCCCAGGCATACATCTGATCTCGGTCAGCCACGTTCACTTGTGCTGTCGTAACTTTGACGCCCAACTTCGTGGCCAGCTGGGCCGTTTCGGCCAAGCCTTTGGCATTGACATCGCTCAAGGCCAGATGGCAACCACGCCCGGCCAAATCCAGCGCCAAAGTGCGCCCCATGCCGGATGCTGCACCCGTGATCGCCGCCACTTTGTTCTTGAAGTTTTTCATCTTGTTTCGACCTTGTGAATACTTTCGTTGTCTGAGCCTGATCAAATCTGGCGTTTACCGCGTTGGCATCACGCCAAACCTGAGGCAAGATGCCGCGCTGCGCACGTGTCGCGGAAGAGATCTCTCAGCACGCACGATCTGACAACAACATGTTTCAAAATAGTATTTGACAATGCCTGTTTCCAAAAATAGGGTAAACCCACCTGCCCCCGCAAATACAGGGAATACAGGCCGTCGTTACGGCGGCGTCGACTCAGACGAACGCCAGCGTCAACGCAAGCAAAAGCTGGTCGATGCAGGTTTAGCCGTTTTCGGAGAAAAGGGCTTCCATCAATCCACCGTGCGCGACGTGTGCAAACAGGCTCAACTGACTTCGCGCTACTTCTACGAATCGTATGAAGGCATGGAGGACCTGTTTCGCGCCGTGTACACCACGGTCAGCAAACAGTTGATGCAAGCCACGGTGATGTCTTTGGCGCACTGCTCGCCCGAACCTGAAAAGCTGGCTGCCGCAGGCCTGCGCACCTTCTACGAATTCATCCGCGAAGAACCACACCGCGCGCGCGTCATGCTGATTGACGCGTTCACCGTGGGTGAGTTGATGTACCAACACACATCCCAAACCAATCAGGACTTTGCTACCCTGATCACCGGGATCATGGATCAGCAGTTCCCAGGCTTGGACAAGTTGGGGCTGAACACCACCTCGATCGCAGAAGGCCTGGTGGGCGCCAACAACCACATTGCGTCGCAATGGGTGGCATCGCGCTGCAAGGCACCTTTGGACGACGTGCTGCGTAATTCGTTGATGATTTACGAGGCCTGCATTGACTACGCGCGGCGCAACAGCAAACAAATCAGCCGCGCGCAGTAAACCAACACCTCGGCTCGATGCCGAGGCGGGCCACAAGGTCAAGGTTTGTGCGCAGTCAACTCTTCGACCACCCGCAACAAGCGTCCCACATCAATCGGTTTGGTCACGTAATCGGCAAAACCTGCCGCCATGCCCCGCGCCAAATCTTGCTCCATGGCATTGGCACTGACCGCGACGACTGGAATGGACTTCGTTGAGGGTTGTTCGCGTAAACAACGCATCACCTCAAAGCCATCCATATCGGGCAAATTGATGTCCAACAAAATCAGGTCTGGCTGGTGCGATCGAGCCATCTCCAAACCCAGCCCAGGCGAGATCGCACTCAGCATTCTCACCCCTGGCAGCATGCCCAAGATGCTCGCCATCAATTGAAGATTATTGGGGTTGTCTTCCATGCACAAGACCGTGCGCTGCGCAACACCTGAACGCTCTGGCGCCACCGGCTGCGATACACCGCCAGCCGAGGCATCCGAAGCGGCAGAGGCCATCGACCGGGCCAACGGAAATTGAACCCAGAATGTGCTGCCACAGCCCTTGCTGCTATGGACACCAATGTCTCCGTTCATCATCTGCACCAGGCGCTTGCTGAGCGCCAAGCCGATACCCGTGCCTTCAACCTGATGATCGTCGGCGTTCAGGCGTTCAAAAGGCACAAACAGTCGGGCCAATTCATCTGCCGTCAATCCCGGACCCGAATCCGTCACCAGCAGTTTCAGGGCCACAGGCGTCAACTCACAAGCCACATGAACCGATCCGCCTGGGTGGTTGTATTTGATGGCATTGGATAACAGGTTCAGCAACACCTGCCTCAGTCGAATGCCATCAGCCAGCACCTCAACAGAGGGCGAGCACAGGTCAGCCGACACACTCACGCGCCGCAACTGAGCCTGAGGCTGAACCAGCGCCACACACTCTTGCACCAAATCAGCCACAGACACCGCCTCCAAGCTGACCGACATCTTGCCGGACTCCACGCGAGCCAAGTCCAGAACCTCATTGATCAAGTCCAGCAGGTGCTTGCCCCCGCCTAGAATTTGCTGGACATGACCATGGCGCACAGGGTCAGACTCCGCCAGGGCCAACAATTGCCCAAAACCCAAAATGGCATTCAACGGCGTACGCAATTCGTGACTCATCCGCGACAGGAACTCACTCTTGCTTTGGTTGGCTCGCTCGGCTTCATTTTTGGCATCAAGCAAGGCCGAAGTACGCTCAGCGACGCGTCGCTCCAACTCATCATTGAGTTGCTTCAACCGATCTTCCGAGCGTTTGCGCTCAGTGATGTCGCGCGAGATCACCATGAACGAGGTCTCTTTGGATTCGGCCCCCATCTTCCTGGCGACAGAGATTTCAAACCACAACCGACCTGCTGGCACATCCAACATCAACTCGCGGCCCCACACGGCACCACCAGTGGCCGCATCGGCCAAGGCTTGGTGCACCACGTCGGCAGCATGCGCAGGCATGACATCGCGGACACACCGGCCAATCAAGGTTTCTGGCGCAGATATCAACAACTCCGGGCGACTGGACAGAACACGCAAATATCGCCCATCAGCCCCCACTTCGAACAGGAGATCAGGAATGGCTCGCCACGTTGCGCCCAACTCCTGTCGAAGGGCATCCACCCCGTCACGTAACTCGGCAATCTCTTGAAACCCGACCTGTGGCAGATCCACACCCTGCTGCCCGGCCCGCATCGCTGACAAGGCCTGATTCAGCAATTGAAGTGGCCTGGCCACATTGCGCTCCAACAACCACGTCATCAACCCCAGCACGACCAACAGGCCCAGCAGATCGGGCACCCGGGACACCACCTCGGAATAAGTGGCCCGCGCGCGACTGAAGGCCAAGTCATAGGACACAAACACCATGGCGCGCCGTGAGGCGCGTACCTCATGACCGCTTGAGGGTAAATCAAAGGCCTGCAAAGCATCCATGCGCATGCCATCGTCGCTGAGGCGCCAATCGGGCGAGCGCCCAGGCGCCACCTGCGCCAACCTGGCTCGGGTCAACTGAGGCCAGACATCATCAATCGTGCGCCCCACCCAGACAGACCGGTTGGCCATCAAGATCTCGCCTTGCTCAGACAAAATCAAGACCGTTTCCGTTTGGGCGTGACTGGCTATTTGCGCCACATTCAAAGCAATCAGGCTGTGCGACGTCCCCCAACCCCGATCAGCCAGCCGAGCCAAACGCGCCACGTCACTTAACAAGCTGTCGCGCAACGATTGCGTCAACCGCTCCTGACTTTCATGCACGGTGTAGACCAAAGAAGCAGCACCGATGCCCAAAACGGCAACCAACCACAACAGAGGCAGCAGAACCTTGAGTGATCGTTCCTTCATCCAACCTCCGGCAAGAAACGAACCTCACACAACCGATCCAACACCGGGGCACGCTTTAACAGTCGCGCACGTTGCAGCATCAAGCCGACGGCCTCGGCCACGCCCATCAACCGAGGAGCATCCCCAGCCAGCCAGACGCGATTGCTGGACAAATCAGGGATCCGAATGCCCTTGAGGGCCAGCAGCACAGCAGAGGGCTCCAATTGCAGACGCGGCGCCATCAAGCGAGCCGCATCCATGGGATTGGCCGCCAAATATGTCAGCGCACGAAAATGCCCTGCAACCAGTTCTTGGATGACCGATGCGCCCTCAACCAAAGCGCTGCCGTCGACCACCAACAAATCCAGAATCAGCCCCGGAAACTGGCTGCTATCCAGCAAGGTCTGAGCGCCACGTTCACGCAGTTGCTGCGCCAAAGGCTCAAAAGTCACCACGGCATCAACTTGGCCCCGCTCATAGACCGACACATGCTGGTCAACCGTGACATCGACCTTGATGATGTCGTGGAGCTGCAGGTTGGCCACCTCCAACAGCTTGGCCAGCATCAAAGCCCCCACCGCTGTCGACTCAACCCCGATGCGTTTGCCTTTGAGCCCAGACAAGCCTTGAATATCAGCCCTGGCCACCACGGCGTCAGCACCGTTGGATTCGTCAAATACCAAAATGGCCCGCGCGTCCAGCCCGCCTTCGCGCGCCAGCAAGAACTCATCGAGCGTCAATGTCGCCAGTGAAACCTCGCGATTGGCCAGCGCCATCATGCTGTCTGAACTGGAGGGGTACTCGATCAAACGAAGCGTTGAGGCAGACAAATACCCCAGCTCACGAGCCAAAAACAGCGTTTCATAGCCCAACCACACATTCGAGGCCACGCGCACCGGCGCCACCGGCTTTTGACAGCCAAGCAAGCCTGCCGTGACCGCCCAAGCTGGCGTCAACGACAGCGGTGTTCCGAGCAGGAACTCGCGCCGATTCATGCGGTTTACCTTTTTGATGTCCGGGTGCAGCAGTTTCCGTGCCCCCTACCATTTACGCAAGACGGTTTGATACCAATGTTGCGCAGCAATGACGACATCTTCGGTCGTATAGTCCCAACCTTGGTCCGCGTCAAAAAACATATCGGCGCCCAACCCGAAAGACTGAACTGAAAATGAAGCATCTGAGCACCCTGGCTCTGGCACTCGCCTTGATCGCCCCCACTGCGGCCATGTCCGCCGTGGCCGTAGCCGCCCCACCAGCCCTGAACAACACGGCCTACATCCTGATGGACTTTGACTCCGGCAAAGTCTTGTCCGAAAACAATGCCAACCAGGCACTGCCCCCCGCTTCGCTGACGAAGATGATGACCAGCTACATCGTCGAGCAAGCACTGAAATCCGGACGACTCAAGCCCGAAGATCAGGTACGGGTCAGTGAACACGCCTGGTGCCGCGGCACCAATGCCGAGTCCTGCATGTACCTGCCATTGAATGGCTCCGCATCGGTGATGGACATGCTGCGCGGCATCATCATCCAGTCTGGCAACGACGCATCCAAAGCCATGGCCGAACACCTGGCCGGCACAGAAGCCTCGTTTGCTGGGCTGATGAACAACGAAGCCGCCCGCCTGGGTATGAAGAACACCCATTTCGTCAACGCCACCGGCTTGCCTGACCCCAATCACAAAGCCTCAGCCCACGATCTGGCGATTTTGGCCCGCGCCATCATCCACGACAGCTCCAGCTACTACGGCATCTACGCCGAAAAAGACTTCACCTACAACGGCATCAAGCAAGGCAACCGCAACGCGCTGCTGTACACCGATCCCACGGTGGACGGCCTGAAAACGGGTCACACGGCAGACGCTGGTTTTTGCCTGACGGCATCAGCCAAACGCAATGGCATGCGCTTGATCTCAGTGGTGATGGGCACCAAGAGCATGCAAGACCGTGCTGACCAGACGCGCGCCTTGTTCAACTGGGGCTTTGCCACATGGGAAACCGTCAAGCCCGTGGCCACGGGCACCAGCCTGGCCAAAGCAGCGGTGAAGTTCGGCAAGGTGGATGAGGTCAACGTGGGCGTGATGCAAGAAGCGGCCGCCACCATCCCGCGTGGTCAAGCCAGCGCCATTCAATCGGCCATCCAACTGAACCCGGATATCACGGCACCGATCGCACAAGGCGCGGTGTTGGGCAAGGTGGTGTTCACCTTGGACGGTCAAGCCTTTGGCGAACAAAGTCTGGTCGCTCTGGAGCCTGTCGATGAAGCCGGCTTTTTCAAGAAGCTGTGGCAGCGCATTTTGAGCTGGTTCAAATAACCCTCAGCAGCACCGGCATTCACACAAACCAGGCCCTTCGGGGCCTGTTTCTTTTTGGGGCGCTGCATCGAATGAATGCAGATCAACTCAAGGAGCGCGGATATGCACCGAAATAGGACTGGAGTCAAAGCGCATGGCCCGCAGATTTGCTGCACCCAGCACGGCATGCGCCTACCGTATTCATAAACCGAGGAGAACCCATGCGTTTCCGACCCCTGCTCATCCCCGCCGCCGCCCTTGCCGTCGCGCCCCTTTTCGCCCAGTTCCAGGCGCCGCAGCCC